>CAMYOP010000244.1 GCA_947260045.1 uncultured Desulfobulbaceae bacterium | reverse complement strand
GCTCAACATTTTTCAGTACTCGCAGATTAAAGCTGCGGGATAAGTTCTCTGTTTCCTGGGCAGACATGGTCGATGCGGCGTTTGAAAGCAAGCTTATGACAGTGCCGCCAAAGGGAATGATTTGTTCCGCCGCGATACCGGCTGCTGTCCCTGCGATATCGCCAGCCAGTTCGACACCAACATCCGGTGGTGCGGTTATTTCCTGAAAGGTCGAGGCAGACTCCATATAGCGTCCGTCCTGGTTCAGCAACTTGATGTTTTGGACAGTGAAATCATTTGTGCTGAGATTTTCGATTTCGATAACATATTCGCGCCAACCTGGATTTTCGATCAACGTTTCCTCACTGCCGTATTCGGCAATTCTGATCAATGTTGCGACCAGCGTGGCTGATTCGACCCGAATGGGGTCCATGGTTGTATCAATGTCTGGCGCCTTTGATTCCTTTGTCCCGGCACAGCCGATGATAGTCAGGGTGAAGATAAAAAGAGACAGTAAGAGGCAGGAACGCAGCGGCATAAAAGCTCCTCAACAAAGTATGCTTTGTTTTTGGGGTTTAATGGAGGTTAAACCTGTCATGTTATAAAATTTTCCCGAGCAATCGAGAGGCTTCCTGCCCTATGCTTGAGTTTGGGTTCATGTCGCTGGCCTTTTGGAGTGCAACTTTTGCTTCCTGGTTTTTTCCTGCGGCCATCAGGACAAATCCGTAGCTTAATCGAATTCTCTGGTGAAATTCGTTGGAAACTATTCCTTTCCTGAGGGTTTTTAAGGCAAGGTCTGGATTGTTGGTATAGAAATACGACAGGCCAAGGTCGTTGTACGCCTCTGTTTCTGCAGGGTTAAGTTCCAGTATCCTCTTATAGATAACTATTGCCTGTTTGTGGTTGCTCCTGTCAAAGTGCTGATTTGCAAGGCGATAGAGAGCCTCTTTGTCTCCAGTATCAACGCCCAGATCTTCGAGAGGTAAGACAATGCTGTTATCTGGTATTTTCAGTTGATTCGAAGAGGTGGTGGGATTTTGACTACCTGTTGTCTGGGAGCTATTTGGCTTCCCTGATATCACAGGCCATAATTTAAATCCCAGGAAACAGGTCGCTGCAATTATAATAGCAATTATAAGCCATTTCTTATGGTTTTCCTCCAGCATACTTTCACCCTTTCACGTAAGGTATTAAAATGGGTAGACTACTTATCCAGTTGAACTTGCAAGGCATCAAAAAAGAATCTTTCTTCTCGCTTTATCCCATTACCGGTAGGGGATATCGGTCTGAAAATGTGTTTTCTCTTTTCCTGCATATATGAAATACAATATGGATCCAGATACCATATTGCAAATTCAAATTACTTGATTTTGTGATATTAATGGTCTTTATGGGTCACTCTGGATTGGGTAACTGCAATTCTCAGGAGAAAGAATTTGGCCCGGATATTTCACCAAGACCTGCTGCGAAGTCGGAAAGCATTGCGTCTACTTCGTTTCGCTTGAAAAACCTTCTCGACATACTGACAGTATGCCTGCAAATGATTTTCTTTGCGAGCCTCATGGCCACCACCCTTTCCAGCTTCTCGCAACGAACTTGATGAAATATCCGGTCTGGTATTGTCACCCCTGAAAATGGATGTTATACAACAAACAGTGTTTCAGGGAAGAGCCTCTTCGCTTTTGAACGAACGTCTCCCAAAGGCTCTGATGAAAAAAATGTGATTATCACTAAAGCTCAGTTAACACTGGGGGACAGATCGGAGCCTGGGCTTACCTAAATTTTCTAAGCCTAAGGGGACCGATTTTTTTTCGCGTATTATCAGCGAAAATTATTCATTCTGCCGAGTAATAACGGAAAAATAAAATAGGTCCCCTCCCTTTTAGTTTTTAACTGAGCTTTAGTGGTAATTACAAAAAAAATAATTTGGAAGGTAAGGAGGATAACAACAGTGGATCATCGAGTTAGTTATTTTAAATATGTTGTTCTTTTGCTTCTGCTGCTCACTATGCTTATTCCTGTAAGCGCTTTTGCCGGGGATCTCCCGGAGCCTAAAATTGGGGAAGCTGCACCTCCATTTAATCTGGAAACCCTGCAGGGTGATAAGATATCCCTTGCTGATTTGCTCGGTAAATTTGTCGTAATCCATTTTGCAACAAGCTGGTGACCATTTTGCAATGCGGAGGCTCCCCATCTAGAAGCACTCTGGAAAGAATATAAGGACAGCAATGTTCAGGTTCTCATCAACGACGTTCTGGAGAGTAAGGAAGTGACAGCTAGCTGGGCTGGGAAAAGGGGATTCACTTTTCCGGTCCTGCTGGATGCCAAGGGTGAGGTTGCCGCCAGTTATGCGCCATCTGATTTGCTGCCAGACCTCTCACTTTCGGAAGTTGCCATTGGCTCAAACTTGATTATTAATAATAAAGGGAAGATACAATTTTTTGATCTCCTAAATACAACAAGCTTTGCTGTCAAACTTGTAAAACTTCAATCTCGTATGATAAAATTACTCGCTGAGAAATAATCATGAATTATCGTGTAACAGTATTATTCTTTCTGCTTTTTTTTATTGGCAATGGAACAGTTTATTCACAGGAAACCCTGTATGTAACTATTATGCCTTCAAAGCCTGCGGCTGTTGCAAAAGGTCAGACAACTCAAGTAGCTGTAACTTTGAGGGTCAAAAAAGGTTTTCACATCCAGGCAAATCCCGCAGCTAACGAGTTTCTCATTCCAGTGACCCTGACACTGCAGGAAAGAGAGGGATTTGTTTTGGACAAGCCGGTTTATCCCCCTGGTCGTTCTTATAGGTTAAAAGGCGGCGAGAAAGATATACTTACCTACGAAGATGAAGTGACGATCAGAGTGCCCGTTACAGTGCTGGATTCTTCGTCGGCAGCTAAGGAAAGCTTAATTGGCGAGCTGAATTTTCAACCCTGCGATGACAGCAAATGTTTTGCTCCGCGTTCTGTTCCTGTCGTCATTCCTGTAAAAGTAGTTCCTTTTCAAAAATAAAGAGACAGTCATTTTTTTGAAAGGGTGTGTATGTTCCTTTCGTCATTACGACTTAAAAAAGTATTCACATTATTATAGTTAACCAGGGACAATCACCCAGCCTTTGCGGCGCCAAGGTTTAAGTTCGTTTTTTTTAGTACTTGCCGAATTGTTTCGTGAGAAACTTTGTCTATATTTTCAAGTTCTACAACTCTATCAGCAAGTAATCGTAAAGACCGCTCTCAACAAACCGCTTCTTGATGCGATCAATTTTCCTCATGCCCCCTCCTTAGGATTTCATGAGGAAATAAGCCACACTTTATACGTCAAGTCTAACTTGACATGACGCTAGGAGATCCTAGCCATGGCACACTGTAAACCAATCCTACATCAAATTAATTTAGTTATTTCGAGACATGTTTTCGACTACCATGTCAATATCCACCATTGCGGTCGTTCAATCGGTGGAGTCAGTTTATGGAGATGCTCATCGGACAACTTTCCGGCAGAAAAAGTCTTCGGGACATCACCGATAATTAAATGGCAAAGCAAAACCGTTTGCATCATCTTGGAATAAAATCTACCACGAGAGCAATATTAGCCAGCGTGAATGAACAACAGCCTCCATCCCTTTACAAAGCTGTCTTTTTCGAATTATTGAAAAAGAGCCATAAGGTTTCACCAGGGCACAAATTCTCCTTTAAAAACAAACTGTATCTGTTCTCCTGGTTTTATATGATTTTTTTTTGGCGAAACCATTATAATACAGAGAGTTCTCCGGGCCTCTTTTTATTGATAATTTGTAAGATAAGCACTGGTCCTTTATGAAATATTAGGGCCAGGGTATGTTGAGTTCTGAAAAAATTGCTACGTTGCAGTGGATCGAACTTGTCTAGGTTTACGCTTATCTGTGGCGCCACCAGTAAACATCAAGGTAAGATTCGGACATAGAAAAGGAAAGGAGAGAGGTATGGGTGTATCAAAAGAGTCTTTTAAGTGGAAACGATATCCAAAAGTTGAAAAGATGTTTCAGGGCTTTCTTACTGTGCATAGATAATCCTTTCCAATGTTTGGTAACTTTGCTGGAAAACTTGAGAGAGAAACCAGCACAAAATTACTCGATTGGGTTGATCATATTGTCCTGCCTGATTCAAAAACAATAAGAAAAACACTGACTGACATTCCACTATGTACTTCTAGATGAAGTGAAAAACAAGTTTAGATGTGAAAAGGAAGAAAGATCGCGCTTTCTTCTGGTTTCTGCGCCTCAGCTCCAACAAAGGTTCCAGAAACTAGAATGAGGAAAAACACCAGACAA
>CAMYOP010000243.1 GCA_947260045.1 uncultured Desulfobulbaceae bacterium | reverse complement strand
CCGGCCCAATCCGCCACCCCGGCACCAATGTACAGTGCCGAATAGCCACTTCACTCACAGCGCCCACTACCTGCACGCCCCGGCCGGTGATGAGCAATCCATCCAGAACCAGGCGGCTGCCTGGTTTGCCGCTGACAGCAATGTGGTCGGGCAGCTCTGTCTGCCAGTTCGCGGACCTGCGTGAGTTCCCGGTTCGAGAGGGCTGGGTCACCACGGTACCCGGCAACAATAACCGCCGACAGCGCGTCCTTTATGATAACGGGAAGCACCAGGCAGTGCCGTGCACCGAGCCTGGCCAGTGGAGTGCAGTATGTTGATGGGTCGGCAGAAGAACGGGAAGGGGGACTCTATTTGTACTGTAATACAAGAGCTGGAGATACTCTGGCTTTTGAACTGCTGCCTTGGGAAATAACCTATACACTAACATTCAGTGACGAATCCATGCCTGAAGTCTGTTTCTTTATGGAGGAAGAACTGAATCAGATGCTATGAGGAAAAGGCTAGTCAATCCCCAGCACGTTTTACTTTATAACCGAGCTCACTGAGATGATCTTCCAGCACATCTCTATGGTCACCCTGTATTTCTAAAACACCGTTTTTGACACTGCCTCCACTACCACATTTCTGCTTGAGAGATTTTGCGAGTTTTTTAAGGGCATCAATCTCAAGGGGAAGGCCATTTATCAAGGTAACCCCTTTTCCTTTACGTCCTTTTGTTTCACGCATTAACCTAACTATTCCATCAATTTTGGGCAGAGAGTGTTTCTCTGAGCAAGTACACTTTTTAACAGGCTTGCTACATGTTGGGCACATTTTGCCAAATTCAGTTGAGTAGACGAGTCCTTTATCTTTATTGCGCTTTTTTATCATGTTAATTTAATACACTTTTTTTAAAATACTGCAATTGCTGAATAGTTTGTGTGATTAATCATTATGAGAATGATTGATTGAATGATTGAAAAATCATGTGGGCTAGAAGATATTTTCTTAAGAGCAAACCCATTTGAATGCAAGTATGAATCTATATAACAGCTACCGTGTAATAATTGTGAGGAAGTGATCGACTATGTTTGGATCAAAATGTGATCCAGCTAAAGCGCGGAGATGATCATGCACTTTTTGTTCATCCCAGGCTTTACTGTAGGGGCGATCCGTTCGTAAAGCATCCCATACATCCACAACAGAAAAAAGACGGGCTGATAGTGGAATACTTTTACCTTTTAATCCGTTAGGATATCCTGTGCCATCCCATTTTTCATGATGACAATAAGGAATGGAAAGCGCTGGCCTTAAATATTTTACACGTGCTAACATAGCATAGGCATAACTGGTATGCTTCTTCATAATAATTTTTTCTTCTTCAGTAAGGGTACCCGGTTTTAGCAAGATGGAATCAGGAATGCCCATTTTTCCAATATCGTGCAACAGTGCACCTCTACGGACCTGCAGTAATTCTTCTTCGCTCAAGCCTAAACTGCGCCCCAGGCGTATACTCATTTCTGTCACTCTCAAGGCGTGACCGTTGGTTTCCTTATCACGTAACTCTAATGCCAGAGACCAACCTTCAATGGTTTGGTTATATGCCTGGATGATACTTTGATTAGCCTGGGCCAGTTCAGCGGTACGTAATTGGATGCGATGCTCCAAGCTATCACGGGTCTTTTGTAAGATTGCTTCATTGTTTTTTAAATCTCTGAACAGAAAGTTATATGGCTGTTTGAGGCCACCTACTATTATTGCCTGGTATAAAAGAATAAAGGAGATTGTTTTTAGAATATGTCCTGTGAAATTTGTTAGACCACTTACCGTTGCGTAGATGGAAAAAGCAAGTTCAGAACCTATTGATGCAATGAGAGCGAGGATGAAATATTTAAATATTTCCTGATCAAAGTTCTGCCTGTTTCCGTAAAGGATGAGTATTGAACAGAGCAGGATCAGCGAAATTAGATACTCACTGACTATTTTAAAGGGAGTTAAACCTCCAGTAGACTCATAACAAACAGGAAAGATATTCCAGACAAAAATTGAAAAAAACAGGGTCGTCAAAATTGCTGTAAATCCGGCGAAAGCAAATTTTGGATTAAGGGTATGTTTAAAAAAGAAAGCTGCTGCCAGAAAAGATATACTATGAAGATACCGGGCTGCAATCCAAAGTTGGGTAGGAAGGTTTGCTCCATAACTTTCCTGAAAAATTCCAATGCCTTGATAAGCAAGCATGTGCACAGTATCAATACCTGCGACAAAAAGGGAAGCGATACTGATAAAGAGGAGATAATCGTTGGCAATATATTTCCTGGCATTCCATGCCAAGAGAAAGATAGTGAAGGCTACGACAATGCTGAAAAGTTCAGCCAGTGAGTGGAAAAGCAGATAGCTGGAAATACTGGCAATGTAGAGACCATAAAGAACAAAACCCCACAAAAGAAGTGGCAAAGCAATGGTTGGTACATGAAAATGTAAGTTTCGAAGGGATATGTTTTTTGATGACATCGAACTATCTCAACAATAATTAGATGAAAAGTAACAAGACTTCATTGGCTTCAGAAAAAATAGACAATCGTTGAAAAAAGCAGAGGAAATATTGGGGAAACCTATAGAAGACGCAAAAACGCCACCTGATCTCTTGTAATGAAACGGAGTGTCAGGTGAAAAATTAAGGTGGTTGAGCTGTAGTAATCTTGTAATTTGTTGTATCACATCATTACCTTAATAGTTTAGTGTGATTATTAGATAGCATAGCTGCTTAATTGCGGCAATAGATATTGTCATATTTTATTATAGTATTTACCTATTCGCTCTCTTTTCTACCCAGATGATGAAGAAAAGAAAGTGGCATTATGCTCATTGGGTCTTATTTTAATTTTATAAATGATGTTTATTGGTCTCTTGGGTCATTTTAGGTATAGAAAGTGTTATGTTTATTCACTCATCCTCTTATTAAAAGAAGAAAATGGATCAGCCTGTTCCGCAAGTAAATAGAGTAGATGTCTTGAGAATAGTGAGAAGGGATTTTGCGCTCAATGATGAGCAATTGATCTTAGAACTCTTATCAGAATACGGTGAGTTGGAATGGCACCGTGAGATAGATCGTGTTCATTTAGCAATTTTGAAACTCAGCCAGAAGAGTCTTGATAAACTCATAGATACTGTACAAATTGCCTGTGAAGACTTTCGAGATGTGATTTCGAATGCAGAATATCCTAACTATTCCAGGTTTTACCCCAAGAGAGACAGTTTAGACGATGGTGAAAAATATAATGTCATTACCTCAGATTGGGATCAATACAAAACATGGCTTGCCAGTTGATTGACTGTGAAAGTATACTGCATAGTTTATTGATTATTATTTTTGCAGCACTGCACTTTGTACAATTCCTATTATTTTGAGCGCTTTAATCAGGGGTACAATTCAATTTTATACTCTTGCATTGAGCCAGCTATGATACAATTTTTTATAATCCTTATCTTTCATATCAATGTGAGTTTTCATTATGGATCGTTTTAAAAATATTCTTTTAATAACAAGTAAAAATGAAACAAACAGCCCTGATATAAAAAAGGCTGTGGCTTTGGCACTGGAAAACAAGGCAAAACTGACCATTGCTGATGTCATTTCGGGGGTTCCCTTCAAGCATCGCAAACTGCAGCCTGATCCAAAAATGGAAACGGTCTTCAATGAAATGTTTGACAAGCGGTTAAATGAACTCAAACTCTTAGCGCAAGAGAACTCTCAGGATTTTGTGGTACAAGCCGTCTTGCTGGAGGGAAAACCGGTCCTTGAAATTATCAGGGCTGTACAGCAGCAGAATTATGATCTTGTCATAAAAACTGCTGCAACTGAAAAGACTTTTGCTGCTAAAATTTTTGGTTCAACAGATTTTCGCTTACTCCGAAAATGCCCATGTCCTGTGTGGTTATTCAAACCTGATGAATCCCACTCAAATCATGCTATCCTGGCTGCTATTGAACTGGAAAGTCTGGATGCGAAAGAAGGTCTGGATGCTTTTAATCAGCAAATACTTGATTTGGCAACCTCCCTTGCTTTTAAAGAGAAAAGTGTGCTCCACATCGTCCATGCCTGGAAAGTTTTTGGTGAGAATCTTCTGAAACTCCCTACCGCAGGCTACATGGAAAGTGAAATCCAGGAGTGGATGACTGCCCAGAAAGATGAAATCGAAGAGCAGTTTAAACAACTCAATATATTGTTACAAGAACAGCTTAAAAGCAAAAAAATGGAATCGTTGAGTCTCCAGACACATCTGCTTGAGGGCGATGCAGAAGAAATTATTCTCCAGATGGTCAAAGAGCAGAAAAT
>CAMYOP010000242.1 GCA_947260045.1 uncultured Desulfobulbaceae bacterium | reverse complement strand
GAATAGTATTTGTCAGAAAACACACCAAAACTGATTCTGATTTGTGCAAGGTAAAGTTTACTATTGTGCCCAAAAAAGAATTGAACGTCATTTTTAAAATATACAGTGAATCAGGGTGTTATCGTATAAGATTAACCATCTTTATCAAACTGGTGATAGTTATTCCCAATAAAGTTCATTTTTATGTACTATGATCATGCTTTGCAGGGGGGAAGAGTGGAAAATCCAGGTCGGCTATTTATGCTAAAGTTAAAATTTTTTTTTCGTATGGAAGTAAGGTCTACTCTTGAGAAAATCTTTTTAAGACAACAGAGAATTTCATCTCCCCAGTTCCTTTCTGCTGCAATGAGTTCCCTTCTCCTGAAATATCTTTGTTCAAACTAAAACTCATATACTTTTTTGATACTAGGTGGCTTGATTGCTAATGGTAGCTGACAGGAAAAGGTATATTCGATTTGAAATATCTCTTTTTGTTTGAAATAATAAAGTATACGGATATTTTTTTTTACCATCCCTCTCAAGAAAAAATTCGTGGCATAGAAAAGAGTTACTGCATAATAGACGTGCTTTTGCTGCCAATTAACACCATTTTTCTTTTTAGTTTTTTCCTGACAATTGGAAAATTTTCATCGTTGTTTCTCCGTTACTTTTATTTTGGATCCAGCTGTAAGACAGGGCGAATAGTATTTGTCAGAAAACACACCAAAACTGATTCTGATTTGTGCAAGGTAAAGTTTACTATTGTGCCCAAAAAAGAATTGAACGTCATTTTTAAAACGATTGGAGGCAAGGTCTGGGAAGACTGACGACCGTATAAATGACAATGCTGATGCTCGTCGTAACTGCAGAGGATAAGATTACCTCGGTAAAATTACCGACGTTGAAGTGAAAAAGGCCTGCATGCACCGAATCGGGTATGGCGAAGTGTTTGTTGCCGGACTTGCTGGCCAGAGGCTGTTTTATGCTACCAGTTATGAAAAAGTTACCAAGTGGAAAGCCGACAAAACGAGCCTGCCAAGTAATATATTTATCATACTGATGTCTTTACCTGCCGCTCAGGTCCAGCTGGAAGAATTATGATTTGCGGACGGACGAAGATAGAGGCAAGGTGACGTCTGTATCGATTTTTAAGGATTTCTTTATAATCGACTGTATGGCATTATGGTTGACAAGACAGCGTCATTCAATGCTCACGACCTCTTGACGACTACTGATGGTGGATAGGCCTGGGACAGAAAACCTGTTGGTCCGTGGATTCTGCAGAAGGTGGAGATGGAAAGCCCATTCGATGCGTATCTGGTGGCCAATGATCTTATGGGTGACAGGCTCTATTATCTTCACAAAAAAATATGGAAATTCTTATTACCCTGGCACGTTACTTTGCGATTGGTTTCTTCTAAGACCCGGTCGCGCTAAAGAGGAGGTATGCAGCATGATGGTTGTTAAGAGGATTTCATATCTGGTTGTTTTATCTGTAATAGGTGGAGCCCTGATCCTGAATGGTGGAGCAGGTTGTACTTTGCAGAGAGAGGGCGCTTGTGGCGAAGGGGAAATTGTGTGCTCACTGACTAAGAAGGACTATAAATTCACCACTAAAGCAAATTCCTATCGCTTTGAAGGGGCTTGTGAGATTGTAAATGAAGGCAGTGCTGGCAGTACCTTGGGTGGACCTTCTTCAAGGTTTAAGGTACTTGGTACATGGGATAGACAGACTTTGAAATTCGCAGAGGCTGTCGAGATAAGTGGTGATTATAATACAGAAATGGCAATAATTGGTTCATCAGCTGTTGATCCCTGGTTGAACCCATATCACCCTGTGGGTATTTCTGCAAGGACGGGTGATCCCCAAGCCTTTGCCTCAAATCTTTGTTTACAGCAAATACCTCCTGAATACTCTCACATTCCTTTTTCTCGAAACGTGATTTTGCATGTGTTATCAGCAGCTGATCTGGCAAATTTATATTCTAAGGCTTCAACTCCGGAAGAGCATACTCCACCGCCTGCTCCTCCGTGTCCATCAGCTTGGCTAACAGGACCTCCGAAAATGGATATGCCGAAGCCTGGCTTAGTTTATAAAGAAAATGTGAAGGGGGTAACCGTTTATCTTACATCTCGTTGCGGCAGTAAGAATGTCGACTATACAGGCAGCGAATACCACGTCTTTTTTGAGCGGGCAGGGAGTAATGGCTGGGAAAAGTTTCGTGGTTATAAGATGAAGATGACTTACTATCACCAGGGAGGTTCTCTCGGAAGTGAGACTTTACCGCTGGACAAACCGGGCAAGTGGCGTGTGCATGCACGACATCTCACAAAAAGCTTATACAAAGGGACAGTGAAGGTTGGTGACTATGGTGATTGGGTTGAGTTTTGGGTAGGAGATCCGAAAACCCAGATAGCCGCAATTGATACTTCAAAGATTAAAGTACTTTCAGCCAATACAAGCCCGTATCGGGAAATGAAGCAGGCTTGGGATGTTAGCTCGTCGAAACAGATAGTATCAACTGCCAGTAAACCTACTTTGGCTGAAGATGATAAGGTGGGATTGTCAAGATTCAAGACTCAGCCCCGTGCACATAAAGTTAACAAAAACAGACCTTTGTTAGCGATAGAGGCAGCTGTGTTGACTGTTTCTGATTTCGAGTTAGGTAATAGTCCACAGGTTGGAGATTTTATTGACCTTGAAATCTCTCTACACAATAAGGGGACAAAATCTATAGCGGCAGGTGATGTAACTTTTGCACTCAATTGCGCAAAAAAACCGGGTCCTGAGTCTTGTGCCTATAGGCTCGATTCCTTTCTGGTACCACGCATTGACGCTGGTGAGACATGGCAGCATGAACTGAAAAAAGCTATCCAGGTCAATGGCTTTGGTGGCTACACTGTGACTGCGAGCACTTTTGGCCCCACGGCCAAGCCATCGGTAAAATCTCTTTCATTTAATGTTCGGGCTAAGGCCACGATTGCTCCCAAAAGAAAGGAATTACATCTGAAGAATCAAGAAAGATCAAAGCGTCTGAAGCCTGGTGGAGGAAAATCCATGCTTAGATTGCAACCTAAAGAATAGTGGGCTAAGACCCTGGCTCTCAAAGCAAGTATCAAATAGGATTACTGTACTTGAGGGGTTTGAGCTGGGTCAACTCATAGAGGGTGACTTCATTCATGAGGTTAGTTGGAAGGTTGGGGAGTTTGATATGTAGGCTGATTTCTTCTAAGAGATTGGCAACTCCCTCACCTCACCTTTTGTTCAATATGTAAAATCTTGCATTTCTTTTCAATTCACCCAGCAATTGCTCTGGAACTTGTCATAAAAATATCTCAAAAAAAGTGTATTGTACCTGCACGACTAAGCATCCAAAAACAATCAATCTTATCGTCATTTTCGATACATTTCTTCAAAGCCATAATTCATCCAAGCAAGAATAAAATTTAGAATTGGCTTCCATATTTAAAACTTCTGTGTCTACAATACACTTTAGATGCTGATCAAAACCATACAATTTCATTACTTGCTAAGGGGCTGATAAACTAAATTTTTGTTTCTTGATAGTTCATGATAAACCAATTTGAGAAAGTGGACATTTCCACAATAGTTTTGGCAAAGGAGACAGAATGGCGAAAAAGATCTTGGCTATATTATCAAACTTTGGGTATTGGGGTGTCGAACTCACCGGCCCGATGTTGAAACTTGAAGAGGCTGGCTATGAACTGACATTTGTCACCCCCAAAGGTGAACGACCTGTTGCTCTGCCCCCAAGTTATGATACAAGCTATGTTGATCCACCTTTAGGAGTCTGTGTCACAACCCAGGAAGACGCAGATGAAGTAGCTGCCATTAAAGATGATGCCAAGCTTGATAATCCTATCAACTTAAGTAGCTGGTTTCCTGAAAGACCCTATTACAGTACTCCTGACTTTCTCCGTAAGCTGGAACAATATTTCAGCACTCTGAAAGAGCTTGAAAATGAGCTGGAGGAGTATGACGGGCTTCTTCTTGTTGGTGGCAGCGGACCAATCATTGACATGGTCAACAACCAGCGCGTTCATGATATAATTCTCAGTTTCAATAAAAACAAAAAGCCAATTGGTGCAATCTGCTATGGGGTTGCCTGTCTGGTGTTTGCACGCGATTTCAATGAACGTCAGTCAATTATCCAAGGGAAGCATGTGACTGGTCATTGTCTTGAATATGACTATCACGATGGAACAGGATTTATTGGAACTGATCTGAATATCGGTCCCCCACCGTATGTTTTGGAATACTTACTGACCGATGCTGTCGGATCAGAGGGAAAGTATCATGGTAATTTTGGTAAAGAGACATCCGTTATAGTTGATTATCCATTTATTACTGCCAGGTCTCTTCAGTGCTCCCATGAGTTTGGAGAAAAATTCGTTGATGTCCTTGAGAATGGGTTGAAACGCTATGGCTGGTAGTGAAAAGGCAGTTTCCACACACCGACCTGGAAGATTTAAAGTCATAGAGCAGTTTCTAGAAGATGGCATAAGCCATATGTTCGGTAATCCGGGTACGGTTGAGCAGGGCTTCCTTGATGCTCTTGATTCCTACCCAGAGAT
The DNA here is from genome assembly GCA_947260045.1 of uncultured Desulfobulbaceae bacterium. Taxonomy (GTDB): domain Bacteria; phylum Desulfobacterota; class Desulfobulbia; order Desulfobulbales; family Desulfobulbaceae; genus CAMYOP01. Next base: position 893 of record CAMYOP010000242.1, on the reverse strand, counting down.
GAAATACATCCTGACCTTACAGGAAAGTGTGACCGTCTTAATGGCTGATGGCTATGCAAGAGCAACCCAGAAACCGGCACTTGTTCAACTCCATAGTGCTCCTGGTATTGGTAATGCGGTGGGTGCTCTTTATCAGGCGAAAAGAGGACATGCTCCTCTGATAGTCATTGCTGGAGATGCAGGTCTCAAATACATGAACATGGATGCTCAAATGGCAAATGACCTGGTTGCCATGATGGAGCCTGTAACCAAGTACAGCACTATGGTTCTAGACTCCAGATCACTCCTGAGAACATTGCGTAGAGCAATAAAGATTGCAACAACCCCGCCCATGGGACCAGTTTATGTCTGCCTTCCTGCAGACATACTTGATGAGATTAATACCGAGACTGTTTTTCCAAGCTGTGTTCCCTCTACCCGTACTTGTCCAGACAGGTCGCTACTTAGTCAGGTGGCCGAAAAGCTGATTAATGCTGAAAATCCAATGATCTATGTTGGTGACGGAGTTGCCTGGTCAGGGGCGACTGAAGAGTTGACCAGGGTGGCTGAATTGTTGGGTGCGGAGGTCTATGGAGCAGATGTCGGAGACCTGGTGATGGATACCACCCACCCTTGTTATCAGGGGACAACAGGTCATATGTTTGGCGCCCAAAGTCTGCCTATTACCAGAAAAGGAGATTGTAACCTGATCGTTGGCACCTACATGGTACCTGAAGTTTTTCCAGAGCTTGGTGACATCTTTTCTGCAGATGCCAGCATTATTCATATTGATCTGAACGCCTACGAAATTGCCAAAAATCACAGGGTTGATATTGGCATTGTCGCAGACCCCAAGTTTTCTCTGAAAGCCCTTGGGGAAATCCTGGAAGACCGGATAAGTGATGATCGAAAAC
>CAMYOP010000241.1 GCA_947260045.1 uncultured Desulfobulbaceae bacterium | reverse complement strand
CCTGGGTATGATTTTAAATCAATGGCTTTTATTGATTTAAGGTTGGCAGGTGGACCCGACCATGGAATTCTGGCTGTCATAATGCTTGATTTATTTATGTTACTGAGAGGGTAACTGAACCAGGTTACCATGTACTGATCGTTGATTGGATCGTAACAGACATCAGGTCTGAGGTTGATTTGGCTTGAATCGCCGATTTTGAAAAATCCTTTGAAAGCACCTGTCGGAGATCGCCTGGTTGCATGAATTTCACGAATAGTTGGGAAAAGTTCGTTGAAATATTCATACACGATTAAGAATTCATTATGCTTTGAATTGAAAGCAACCTGGGAGTGGCCTGGCCTATCAAAGGGCAAACCCTGGGTCAGTGGAACGATGTCTTTGACGCTGGTTTCAGCTTTTGCTGGGGTTATTAGGAAGAGCAATGAGAGAATAAAGAAAACATATTTAGGCATGATTTAACCTCTAAATCTGTTTTTAGGTGTTTGCTACCTAATGGTATTCATAAAATTTTAGAAAATTAAATGGTAATAAGCATTAAAGTCGGAACTATAAGCTGATAACATTGTCAAAATAACATGTTTGTGTAGTAAAATCACAGAAAAAGGCTTAGGGCTGAAAAAATAGGAGAGCCATTAATTGTTGGATTAGTGATGTGATAAGCTATCCTTAACAAAATAACAACAGACAGGAACAGGCTATGTCTTACTCTTCGGGACTACCTGTTTATTTCTGCCGGCAATGAATCGATTTCAACCTGAATGGCTGGTACTTATTTCCTAAATTGTAAGAAGTCTGAACCATGATTTGTAAAAGAAAAAATGGATTTTATTAAATAACTGAAGCCACCGCGAGTTGCACCATCAAGAAGAGAAGAATCAACAGAGTCAGTGATATCAAAAAAAACCACACGCAGAATGCATAAGAAAGCCTGGTGAGCATGCTGAATAATAAAAACATTCCTCTACCAAATACTTCACAACAGGCCAGGGGAAAAGCAATACAGAAAACTAAGATCTGAAAGCAGATGTTTCCAAAATGGTTCTCAGGGACTGTGTCAGTTTTTTTACACCTGGAATAAAAAACTTCTCTCTGCATGGTCGCCTCTTTCTATTTTTTCAACAATCACGGCTAAATAGCGTTCTCAGTACAACCTAAGCTGAGATGCTGTAATTGTATTTAGTCAATATCCCGACAGCAAGACCTTCATAATTGGATACATGCACAAATTATTCCACAACGATAGATTTAATGGAGGGCGCAGATGTTCCCTGATTTACTCATTTTTTCATATATAAAAATTATGCGGTGTACTTATATTTCGCGGGCTTAAACAAAAAATTATTTATAGATGCTTGTCAGTTTGCTGTGTTACCTTATCAGTATCACTGAATTTGATAAAAAATAACTGCTCAAACAGATGATGGAGTTGAGACCATGACAAAGTTTATCATGACTATGTTACTTTCCATTACGTTTTCAAGCACATCATACCCAACCCTCAAGGAGCAATTGTGTGTCCGTGGTGAAAGTGCATAGATCTCTTTCACCACGGATCTCAACTGCGCGGAGCCTATTGATAATATAGCTTAATCTACGGATACGTTTTTTATTCAGAGAATATGAACAGGAGGAGCGATTAAAATTATAAGCATATTAGGAAGCGGTTGGCTTGGTCTGCCATTGGCTCAGTCTTTTGTATTGAGGGGGTATCAGGTAAAAGCCTCGACAAGTTCAAAAAGTCGCCTGTCAATACTTACCTCTGCCAATCTGGAAGCATTCATTGTTGATATTGAAAATCTGCACAGTAACATTCAAGCTTTCCTTCAGTCATCTGTCTTAATAATTAATATTCCATCAAAAAACAGAAATGGCTTCCATGCTCTCCTTAAAGAAATAGAAAAATCTACAATTAAGAAAGTATTATTTGTCAGCTCTACTTCCGTGTATGAAAACAACAATAAAATAGTCTCAGAGTCAGATGGTGAAGAATCACCACAAAGCCCCTTGCTGATAATTGAAAAACTATTTAGAAACGCCTGTAAATTTAAAACTACAATCGTTCGGTTTGGAGGGTTAATCGGCTATGGTCGAAATCCTGGAAAGTTTTTTAGGAAAGGAAGGAGTATTGAAAATCCTGACTCTCCTGTTAATCTTATCCACCGCGACGACTGTATCGAAATTATCACCCAAATTGTCGAGAAAGAGATTTGGGATGAGGTTTTTAATTGTTGCGCTGATACTCATCCCACAAAAAGAGAATTTTATACCAGAGCGGCTCAGTCTATAGGTGCGATTGCCCCAGAATTTGTAAACTCTGGTACGGAGTCGTTTAAAATAATCAATAATCAAAAAGTGAAGCATCTCTTAGGATACGAGTTTATACATCCGAACTTAATGAAAATAAATTTTGAGAAAAACAGCTAATAATCAGATCGGAGTCTGCGCTACCTGAATTTTACCTCAGAACCAAGGGGACTGAATTTTTTTCGCGTATTTGAGCGAAAATTATTCTGTCTCCCGCATAGTAGAGGAAAAATAGCCGGACGGCTTGACCGTTCAGCGAAATCAGTCCCCACTCCATTTTTAAGAAAACTGATCTTTGCTAGTAATTACAAATAACTAGATATATGACCAGCCATTTGAACTAGATTGTCCGGCAAGGTGACGTTGTTACATATTTACCTCTAATGCCAGGTCAATAAGAAAGGAGAATGTTTTGCAGCCCCTCTATAAATGTCCATTTTGTCAGTCTAACATTTCAACAGATGACGTGAGTGTCGCAACCGACCTTGCTCTTTGTCGTTCCTGCGATCGGACAAGTGCATTTTCTATAATAAGCGGCTCAGCTGAAATTTCTTTGGATATACTGGAGAAGCCCCCTCGCTCTATAAAAACAGAAGAGAATTTCAGGGGTGGAAAAACCATTATTTACCGTAAACTCTCTCCTATTCTGTTCTTCTTGATCCCCTTTGCTGCCTTTTGGTCTGGCCTATCAATGTATGGTATATACGGTTCCCAGCTTATAAAAGGTGAATTTGACCTTGCCGCATCACTCTTTGGTCTTCCATTTCTCTTTGGAACAATAATTATGCTGACTGCCATCCTTTTCCTCCTGCTCGGAGGATGGAAAATAACGTTGAGCAGAGGTGCAGGAACAGTTTTTGTTGGGGTGGGGTCACTTGGCTGGACAAGGTATTTCACCTACGACAGGGAAACACTGGTCTCCATGCGTGCGACCAAGGTACGCGTAAATAACGTCTACCAGAAAGGTATTTTGATTCGAAATGGTGAGGCTGATTTTGTTTTTGGAAGCACGCTAAAAAGTGACGCCAAACAATTCATTGCAGCAGCAATCATCAAAGAGATCGGAGAGGTCAGGTAATCTCTGTCAGTAATTGGCCTTTTGCTACTAGAGAGCACTGGCAAATCAGGCCTTTGTTTTTCTCAATGGCTGAAGTCAAAACTGTTGACTATTAATTTCAACATGTCATTATAGTGGCCTTTAAGTAAAACAGTCAGTCTTTCAGCAATTCATTTTATAGCGTTGTCTTATATGACCCACCAAGCTCAATCATCCAATCTCAACTGGAACATTCTCTTTCTTTGCTGGCTCATTACAGCTGTTTCAACCACGGGAAGTCTGTTTTTCAGTCATGTGATGGAATTTGCTCCCTGCGTTTTATGCTGGTACCAGAGAATATTTTTATTTCCTTTGGTGATAATTCTTGCTGTTGGGCTTTTTCCTTTTGATAAAAGTGTTGTGAAGTATGCACTGCCACTGGCTATTGCTGGTTGGCTTACAGCCATCTATCACAACCTCTTATATGCTGGAATTATTCCAGAGTCTATTCAACCATGCAGTCGGGGAGTGTCCTGTACTGAAGAATACATTGATCTGTTTGGTTTTTTGAGCATTCCAATGCTTTCTTTGCTTTCGTTTTCAGTCGTATTAGCCCTTTTAGTTATCTTGAAGAGGAGATCATAAAGATGAAATATGTAATGTTTGGGGTTTCATGCCTTGTTTTGGTTTTGGCCTTTTTAATCATAAGTTCTAAATACAAAAAAGAGCAGGTAGATACCATTGGCTCCTATGCTCAGGAAAATAACGAACTATTTATCAGGCCACACTCCATGCAATATGGAAGTGATAGTGCAAAAGTCACCCTGGTAGAATTTATGGACCCAGCCTGTGAGACCTGTGCAGCATTTTCGCCTTTAGTTAAAGATATAATTAATAATTATCCTGGAAAGATTAAGCTCGTCTATCGCTATGCTCCTTTTCATGATGGCGCAGAATATTTTGTAAAAATTCTTGAGGCAGCCAAGAAGCAGGGCAAATACTGGGAGACCCTGGATGTCATGTACAAATCCCAGCCACAATGGGCCAGTCATCATAATCCTCAGCCAGACAAGATATGGCAGTTTCTTCCCCAGGCAGGGCTGGATTTGGAACAGATCAGAAAAGACATGAATGATCCTGCATATGTCAAAATAATTGAGCAGGACCTGGCAGACGCCCAAACACTCAATGTCCGGAAAACGCCAGGATTTTTCGTCAATGGCAAGCCTCTCCAGACCTTTGGCTACCAGCAGCTGAAACAACTGATCCAATCTGAACTCATTGCTCAATATTCTAAAAAATAGAAATTAAGTTAAAAAATCTTAGGAATGTAATGTGGAAAAAAAGTGGTACTGAAAGAAAAATTCGTTTAATAAAAAATACCAATCGGCTTGTTAACTTTTCTGCAATTTCTTAATTGTGATAACCTCACATGTACTTCAGGTAATAATTGCCTGAAGTACATGTCCTTTAAATCTGTTTTATTTTTCCGTTATTATTCGGGAGACAGAATAATTTTCGCTGATAATACGCGAAAAAAATTCGGTCCCCTTAGGCTTAGGAAAAATTTAGGTAAGCGCTAGACTCCGATCTGTCTCCCGGTGTTAACTGAGCTTTAGTGGTAATCAAATATAGTTTTAGTAAATTATTTCTTACCACTGTTTATGGCTGGCTGAAACATCGGCCAGAAAAAATTTTTAGGCATTGCCTGTTTTGCTTTCCAGCTAACATCCCAAGCATAAAGATTGATTTTGCTAAACCCATCGTCTGTTATAATCATGCCTTGTTTCTGGGTATCAGATCTCATCCAATATGCTCCATGAAAACCCGTAGGTTCAGTAGGGATTGACCACACTCCGCCAATCAATTTGTTTGAGATACCGAAAGCTATATTGTAGGTGAATTGAAGGTTAAAAACAGTATTTGTCACAGACAGGTTCGAATACACAAAATTGTGTGTCCCTTCAGCTGGCTGGTTGAGTGATGCAATAGTTAGGCGGCCATTTTTCTTTTTCCATATCCGGATTCGCACTTTCTCACTTAGGGTGAAAGCTCCAACATTAAGAGTAACAGATGTGGTCGTGAGGTTAGAATAAGAAAATCCTGACTCGTTAAAACCACTATTTGCTACAAAATAGCTGTCTCCCCCTAAATGGTATTGATTCCTTGCTTTACCACCAAAATTTTCATCCTTACCCTCCACGTAGACAAAATAATCATCTGGATCACCTCCGAGACTATTGAAAGTGACTGGATTTTTTAGAGCGTCCCTGGGATCAATCCAGCCAGAGTCTATATCCGCTTTTGGTGGAATCCATATCCTGACTCTTACCTTTTTCGCATCTGCATCATTTGCTTCTCGCTTGACAGAAATATCTTGGTTGTTAAAGCCAAACCAATACATACCCTGGCTGATAAAAGGGGATGGAGTATTGGGGGGGATATCAGCTACATCTGTGCCGCCAATAAATTGATTATGGATTGTCCCTGCAGTAGTTCGACCCTCTAAGGTTACAACATAATCATCAGTAACTGAACCTGGAAGCCCATGAGTCAAAGTAACTAGGCTGTTTTGTTGCACAGGAACCCAAGCACTTTCATATTTTGGGGCAGAACACTTCCATATTCTGACCCGCATCTCGTCAGCAATGGGGTCATTTGTGTTTCTGTAGAGTGTTATGGATGAGCCTGTGAGGTTTTTGATAGCTGCACCCTGCCAGCTGCTCCCTGTCTCCAGCCCACCAAAATAGACATGGTTAATGCCTGCGTTATTGTCAGGATCCTTAAATTCAAGGTATACGGTAAAATCACTGAACGGGTTGTTGACACCATGATTTAGGATTAGTTCCTGGCCCTGGTTGATTGTCTGCCAACCAGAATCGTAATCAGGATATTTCATGCGATATATTCTGATACGAATGTGATCGGCAAAGGCATCATTGGCCATTCTGGCTACTGTAATGTTTTTAGAAGTTAGTCTGGCCCATTGCGCTCCATAATGTTCATTCTGTGGCCCACTTGTATCTGTAGCGCCTCCATAATACGTTTGATGTATTCCAAGAGCCAGTATTGAATTTAAACTTTTAAATTCCATATAAACGACATACTCATCAATTTTGCCGCCTAAATTATGGGCCAGAACTTTTACATCTCCTTTTTGATAGGGTTTCCAGCCGCTGTCGTAATCAGCACCTGTAATTTTCCAGATCCTGACCCTGACCTCCTGACAATCATCATCGCTCACGCCTCTATGAGTTGTTATTGAAGTTGTATTGAGACCATGCCAGGAAATCCCTCCAATTGTGCCGTTTTTCAACTGACTGCCATAAAATCTGTTGTGTAAGCGCTTATGTTGGAGATTGGCAAGTTGATCATTGCGATACTGCATATCGACAACATAATCGCCCACACTGCCACCGATATTATGGTTGAATTTTATTTTTTGTCCCTGGTTAATAGTATGCCAGCCACTGTCATAACTTGGCTTGGCATATTCGTATTCAAAGGCATGTAAAGGGAGAGGAAAATAAAAGAAAATAGCAAGAAGAACAGTCAGCAGGAGTTTCATGATGATTGCCTCTTTGAAACTGGTTGCGGACGATAAGAATATACATTCTTATGATTCGCTATTAAATAAGGTTGTGACCCAACCTGTCGAGGCTGTTTACTATAACATTTTTTTTCTAAATTTCAACCATAAAACAAGCTTTTATTCGTTCGTTGTCGAAGATGCCTCCTAAAGCTTTGTGATGTAATGCCTTATAAAGTCAGTTATATTTCTCCCCAGGAAAGTTGTATAAATCACTTATAGGTAACAAAAAAGAATAATGAAACGACTATATATTTTTATCTTTATTTTAAGCATGATTGTCTCAGCTTTCGATGCTCAAGCGGCACCTGTCAGTAAGCCTTTACTCAAAAAAAATATCAAGTGGACAGGGACATCCTGGTTTGGTTCTCCCATTGTCCATGATCTTGGTACGGGGAGTCGAAAAATCATTGGTACTTTTTATGATATCTTTGTCTGGGATCATAATGGCAATGAGCTGGCAAAAGCGCCTTCTGGCTCTTCGCATTCCCATGAAGGTCGTATTTATGCGCCGGCAGTTTGTGCTGATCTGGATGGAGACGGTATATACGAGATTGTGGTAGGCAGTAATAACGGAAAAGTTGCTGCATATGAATGGCGTAATAATAATTTGAAAGTAAAATCAGGTTGGCCAGCCTCAACATGCTCGGCTGGCCAATGTCCGGAAGTGCGGGGTCTTGCTGCTGGCGATTTGGATGGCAATGGAAGCATCGAGATCGTGGCTACAACAACCCAAACCATGCCAAATGGCGCTCAGGTGTTTGTTTTTAATCCTGACGGTACTCGCTATCAGCCACCTGGGCTCAGTTTCAAAGCCTGGCCAAGATATAATACAGCAAGCGGTCCTGGAAATGATAAGAATGTCAATGGACAGGGAAACAATGGGTACGGTTGTTATGGTCTCAATGTAGGAATTGGTAACCTTGATGATGATCCTTTCCAGGAGATAGTGGTTACTTTTGATAATCATCAGATAAATGTGTTTGAGCATACAGGGGTGTCCATGCTGGCGTCACCCTATTTCTCCAACCGATCCTCCCAATACAACGGCAATCGTCTTAACTGGGGGCAATTTATTCGCTGGTTTGACGCAGATGTTGAACATAATCATTATCACCTCCATACAGGATTCTGGCCCCATCCAAGTTATAATAAGTGGATGCAGTGGACAGACTCACCTCCCTCGGTTGTTGATATTAACCAGGATGGAAAGAGTGAGGTTGTCAGTATTTCTAATGTTGAAAAACACGTTCCGTATAAAACCAAACATCATTCCATGATGGTCTTGCAGGGGTCTTATGGTGATGGTGCTGAAACTGCAAAAAGACTTCCGGGCTGGAATAAGCTCCCATCTTCCGGTGCTCCTTTAAGTCGTAGTGGACATTCGTGGTATCCACCACCCAACCCTCCAGCTCCAACCATTGTCAATATCAGCGGAGATACCAAACCAGAAATTCTCTACGGTGCTCATGATGGTTATATTTATTGTATTTCAGCAGATGCGAAGAGCCTATGGAAACGCAATATTCGCCATGGTCGAGCTCTTATGTATGCCTCTGAAATCACAGTGGCCGATCTTAATAAGGATAATCAGCCGGAATTGATTCTGACCACCTATGGTGACCCCAATAATATTAAACCAGGGCAAGCCCATGGCTATCTCATGGTTCTTGATAATAAAGGGAATGTGCTCCATGATTTACAGCTTCCGGTACAGGGGACAAATGGTAATGGAAAGGGCGCCCCGGCTGCCCCTACAATCATGGACATAGATGGAGATGGCACCCTTGAGATTCTTGTCCAGACTTTTGGTGCAGGTATGTTTATCTATTCGGTCCCGGGGTCAGCGGAAAATATGCTCCTGTGGCCTACGGCCAGGGGTAATTTCTTACGGAGTGGTTCTGCACTAAATAAAAAAGTGATTCTTTCTCCCATTTATAATCTTCTATTTTAACTTCTGGTTAGGAAAGCCTACCTTGGTAAGAGGCTATAAAGAGTTAATCCCTGCATACTTTAAGACACTATAGTTTAAACAAGTTATTCATCTGACCTTACCCCAACTTTTTGCGATTCATTATCAAACTTATCTGAAATGAAGGTTTTTTGTTAACAGCAAAAATTAAAATTACGGAAGATTAATCAGTGAGCCTTTTGATTCATTTTGTAGTGCCATAAATTATTAAGTTAGGTTGACATGGGGTCTTTTTTATGCCACATTCGTTCTCATGTATATCCGAAGAACAACCATCAAGAGCAGGAAAGATGGTGGGCAATATTACACCTA
>CAMYOP010000240.1 GCA_947260045.1 uncultured Desulfobulbaceae bacterium | reverse complement strand
GCCTTGTCATTAACAGACGTTATGATCAAGCATATTCCCAGTTTGCAGCATATGATAAAACTCTTCCAGGAAATCCTGATATTATATTTTTCAAAGGCCTTTCAGCTGAAGGCATGAACAACAAAAAAAACGCCGCCCGCGATTACGCAAAATATATCCGCATGGTAAACAAAGGGCCTAAGGCAAAACATGCCTATAACCGACTCCAAGGATGGGGCTACCTTAAATAAGAGAGCCTCAAAACCCTACCAATAACGACAAAAACCAAAACGTAATGAACAATAACGCACTCCCAATTGATACCTGTATTTATGTTGCAGGGCATCGCGGAATGGTTGGCTCTGCCATTGTCCGCCAACTCCAAAAAAATGGTTTCCGCAATATAATCACCCGTACACATTCCCAGCTCGACCTGAGTAATCAACAAGCTGTAAGGGATTTTTTTGCAGCTCATAAAATAGACTATGTCGTTCTGGCAGCTGCAAAAGTTGGTGGGATTTACGCAAATAACAACTACCCTGCTGATTTTATTTATATCAACCTGATGATTGAAGCAAATGTGATCCATGAGACCTACAAGGCAGGGATCACCAAACTTCTCTTTCTCGGCAGTTCTTGCATATACCCCAAATTTGCTCCTCAACCAATGCAAGAGGAGCACCTACTCACCTCTGAGCTTGAACCCACCAACGAACCCTATGCCATCGCAAAAATTGCAGGCATAAAACTTTGTGAAGCTTATAACCGCCAGTATGGTACTGAGTTTCGCTCAGTTATGCCCACCAATCTCTACGGCCCTTTTGATAATTATCACTTGGAAAACAGTCATGTTTTACCAGCACTTATACGAAAATTTCACTTAGCAAAACTGGCTTCAGATAAAAACATTAATGCCCTGAGGCAAGATGAAGAGATATTTGGTCCAATTCCAAAATACATAAAAGAACTCATCGGCCTCAATACCAACAATACGTTCTTGAAATTTCAGGAAATGAGCAAAAGTCCGCAAGTAGAAATATGGGGATCAGGGAAGGCCTATAGAGAATTTCTTCATGTGGATGATATGGCCTCAGCCTGTTTCCATGTGATGGGACTCAAACAAGATGATTTTATCAATGCTGGAGGAAAAAGAAGCACCCCAACCACTTTTCTAAATATTGGTACAGGGAAAGATATCACCATTGCAGAAATTGTAGAACTCATCAGGGAGCTTGTTGGCTTTGATGGTGACATCTATTTTGACACCAGCAAACCTGATGGCACTCCCCGAAAACTCATGGACACTTCAAAAATTAATGCACTAGGCTGGCAGCCCGCTTTCAGCTTACAGGAAGGACTTAGGGATGCATATAGATGGTACTGTGCTCAGTATAAATAAAAGCGCTTAGCAATGGACGATCAGAGAAGAAATTTCCATTCTCACCTGGCATACTTCATGTCTTCTTCCTGAATATGATACACAAGCCAATCCACCAGGAACTTCATAAGCGCATTGTTAAAAACTTGCTGTCCGTTTTCCAGGTCTTTTTTATATTTATGTAAGCGTTTCTTAAAAAATGCATGTTCTTTTTTATGCGATTCCAAGCCCTCAAAACCTATGGACTGCATATGTTTCTCCTCGGTGGCAAAATGAAAATGACTGTACTCTTCCATTCCCAAAAAAGTTTTTTGAACCGCGTATAAACTCTCTAGAGATCCTTCACCCTCATCTATGGCGTCGTCAAGTTGATTGATTATATCAATCCATTTTTTGTGTTGCTCATCAAGCTCATCAACCTGAACACTAAAGGATTCGTCCCATTTCAATTGATTCAAAGCACACCTCGGTCATTTTAAACATCACTGTTGATCTTTTTGTAGCAAACAAAGCCTGAAATCAAGCGTACTTATTTATACTCATGGAATCGATGGTATATAATTACAAGATTTTCACACCATACTTTTTAATGGCTGCCACACCACCCTGCAAATTCTTCGTTGAAAATATATTTTCCTGATCAAGAGTAATTTGTGCTTCGTAGGACCTGACTCCTGAATTACATATCAAGATGAGATTTTTATTTTTTGGCACCTCGTCCATTCTATCACGGAGTTCATCCTGGGGAATGTTCAGCCAGAGACCGGGGTACGCATCCACATAAGGCTTGGCATTTGCCGGGCCCCTGACATCCAAAAATATACAATCTTTTTCCGCTGGTCCGCCAAGTATATCCTCAAACTCTGCAACATCAATTATCCTGTTTTTACCTGCCAATATATTTTCAGCAGTATTGGCAAGAGCGTTGACAATATCCATGGCAGCAGAAAATGGAGGCGCATAGGCAAGCTCTAGATTACTGATATCTCTAATAACTGGTTTAGATGGCAATACAGCTCCGATGGCATTAATCCGAGCAGAGAGAGCGTCACCGTTTTCAGATATACCCTGTACACCAAGCACTGCCTTATTTTTTCTGTCGGCAACCATCTCTAAATACATAAGATCCATGCCAGGGAAAAAATGAGCCCTGTCACCCTGAACAACAAAAGTGGAAAAAACGTCCTTTCCAGTACTTTGAGCCTTTTGCAAACAAATACCAGTGGCAGCGACCGCCATATCAAAGACCTTAAGAATAAAAGTGCCAACAACCCCTGCAAATTCTTCCGCGCCACCTAACACATTCGTGCCAATTATCCGGCCATGACGGTTTGCCAACGAACCAGACGGAAAGTACACAGGTGCATCAGTAACAAGATGTATATTCTCAATGCAATCACCTCCGGCATAAATATCAGGATCCGAAGTCTGAAACTGCTTATTAACCTTAATTGCTCCTCCATGAGTAATTTCAAGACCAGCTTTTTCAGCCAGCCTAGAGTTAGGCATTACACCAACTGCCATGACAACAAGATCAGCTTTCAGGGTGCGTTTATTTGTTCTCACCCATTCTACCCTGCCCTCGCCACCAATTTCCTCTACATTTTCCTGGAGATAAACCTTTTCCACCCCTTTTTCAGCCAGATGGTTTTTCACCATTGCCGACATCTTTGGGCTAATCAAACCTGGTAATAATTGATCCTGAACTTCGATCAGCGTTGTATCGAGTCCCCACAAATCCGCAAAAGCCTCTACCATTTCCAAGCCGATGGCACCTCCACCAATAACAACTGGAGTACCAGCATTTCCTTTAGCAATAAGCTCTTTTATCCTGGTGGCATCATGAATATTTGCCACAGTAAAGACATTTTCAAAATCTGATCCTGGAATATTGATTCTACGGGGAGAGCTGCCAGTTGCAAGGATAAGTTTATCGTAAGGTAATTCCCGCTCCGTACCATCTTCCATACTTCGAACAGAGACTGTTTTATTTTCCCTGTTAATGGCAATAGCTTCTGTTTGAGTCAAAACTTCTACATCTTTTGCTTTTTTGAAAAACTTTTGATCACGAACCATATGAAAGCTGGTTGTCTGCAGCTGGCTTGCCTCGCTTACATCTCCAGAGATGTAATAGGGAATTCCACAACCACCGTAGGAAACAATGGAATCACGATCAATCATGGTAACCTTTACTTCAGGATCCAGACGTTTTATTCTGCAAGCAGCCTTAGGACCTAAGGCCACTGCACCTATGATAACAACATTCATAAACTCCCCTCTGCTTGGTGGAAAAATTATGTTATTCAGCCAAAAATAATTTCGGCGACAAAGCCCTCTATTGAGTTCTTAGCCTCTTGATTTAAATGATATTAATTAAGAAAAATGGTAGCATAAACATTTCTCCATTACCAGGAAAGAAAAGCTGCTATCCCTGATAGGCAACACAAGGTGACAACATAGAAAAACGACAAAACAAAGACCATACACAAAATATCTATCCAAGTGAAAAATTATACTTCACTTGTAATTACCATCGACTTATCTTGGTATCCACTATCTTAAGGAAGGATCACTCCAGTGTTTCATGACACATGTAAAAACATATTTTTTGACTTGGACAATCTCAAAAATTGAAATCAGGCGTTGTTCGTGTTTACGTAATGGCTAATAAGAACATATACTCAGAGAAGGGGAAAAAGTGTTAGGATACAAGCCATTAACTATGATAATTTGTCTTTGAGTTTCATTGACATTTATCTGTATTTCTTTGATGGTAAAAAACACTATGAAACATAGCAAATCCTCATTATTTCAGAATCTTAGCCACGCAATAAACGCTATCTTACTTTACCAGAGGCTCATACACTTACTAATAAATCATGGTTGACCTGATAACTAAAAAAAATAACATACTATCTCTCTTGGGCATTGCCTGGGATCTCCTCATTCCTCTCATTTTTTTCTTTATCACGCTCAAATTTTATCCATTTTGGGATGAATTTCAAATCGACCCAGACGAAGGCCTGGAAGTAATGAGAGCTTGGCTCATGACCAAA
>CAMYOP010000239.1 GCA_947260045.1 uncultured Desulfobulbaceae bacterium | reverse complement strand
AGGTCTTGGCGCAGAATCCATGCGAACATTGTTCGCTCCTTCTGCTGGGGCTCTTTATGTTTACCGTCCCAGTAAAAAACGTCGGACTCTCAACAAGGCTGTGGACAAACTCGAAGCAGGTGGCAGTATGCTATATAAAATTGCGGCTGATATGTACAATACGTCAGGTCAATCGCAATTTTACAGTTTAAGGATTCTTAATACATGATGCTGGAACAATAAAAAATGTTTTATCATATACCTTTAAATGTATCTGATTCATTATTTCAGTTGTAGCTGTTTTCCCTCTCTCACCTGCTTGCACATAAAAACCGTTTAATACATTAATCAGACCTACAGGGTCTATCTGACGTAGAAGAGGATTTGCCTGAAAGACAGGCTCATGGTGCCCTGCGAGATCTTTGAGTATTGCAAAATGAGGAACATCCTGACGTATCATATAATTCACCTGGCGCTCGGTAAAGTTTTGGCCCAGGACGGTGAGAACAGGAGGCGCGAGCATCTGAAACATTCTTATATCAGCTCCAAAATAAACTTGTGTTTTCTTTGCTTTAAACCCTGCGACTTCTCCTGTTTCAGAACTTGGGGAAACTCTTATGCTACCTAATAATCGACACAGATGATCTTGCTGACTTACAGGACTATCTCCTGCAGCAGGATATTCACTTCCCGGGTCTTCTAAAGCATATTTTTCACACGCTGTTGATTGTTTAGTGAAGCGATACAGTGTAGGAAGTGCGTAATCAATGAGAATTATATGCCCTTTTTCATCTTCAATTCTTGTATATCTTTTTGAGGCTGAATATCTTTTCCAAAAAACAGAGTGAGCCTCCCCATTTCCATTTGCAACCGACTGTTTGAATTCTGTATCCCACTCTACCAGCATTGAAGCTTCAGAAGGTTCTATGCTCAGGGAGAGAACAAAAAATAATAAACCAAAAAGGAGCAAACTATAAGCATGCATAGCAAATTCCTGTTTTTAGAAAGTGTCAGTGTAAGCTGTAAAACAAGATTTTCAATATGGTATTTTATCTTGATATTTCTTTATAAACAATCGGTAGGTTGTATATTTGACAATAATTTAAATGAAAAAGAAGTAGCCTCAAACATAAAGCCTTTACTGCAAGCGTTTGGCGCTTGACATCATCTTTGCCCTTCCCATACAATGAAGGGTGAGGGAAATATATAATAAATTCCCAGATAGATTTTATTGTCTCTGTTTTTCTCTGGCTTTATGACTAAAACACGCATGCCTGTTCTAGCCGAAACACCTTTTCAACTCTTAACGGTATTATAAGTCTTTAAACATGGAACTTAAACTACTCTTCAAGCAAATAAAGTATACGCTCCAGAGCATATCCTTATGAAAATTTCCCTCAACAAATCTCTTAAGAACAGACTTATTCTAAGTCTCATATTAATGCTTATACCCTTTGTTGTTTTAGGCTGGACAGTTTTCTACTCACTGCAGTCTCACAAAAAAGTTATCGATCATCTGATGACAGAGGTCAGCACTGAAAAAGATCCATTGATGCGGTTACAGGCGCTCAGTGTACAGGCACTACAACCTGTGAACCTGAATTTGATGAAATACGAAACCTTATCGAAAAAAGATTTTATTGAGCCTGCAAAGACCATTGACCTGCTTTTCAAGAAAAGTTTAAAACTAGATTTCGATCAAGTTGAAAAAATAGAGCTACTGGAAAAAGCCCAACAAAACTGGCAAAAAATAAAAGATCAGGTCTTCCTGTTATTTTCAGAGGGTGTTGAGGAAAACCAAAAAGAAACTATCACCAAGATAATTTTCGACAATAACATGGAACTTCAGGAACATCTCAGTGCATTTCAAATTACAGCAAGTGATGAATTACATAAATATCAAATTACCATAAATGAGAAAAGGTTTAACACCTATATGCTGATTCTGGTCACTTCCTTAATCGGTCTCTCTTTCTCCATTGTCATCTCTTTATTGTTAGCAAGGTCAATTCTCAGACCAATGCAAATTCTCAATGATGGGACCCAGCAGCTCGCCAACGGCAACCTCAAACATCGTTTGCAGATCGAAAACCAGGATGAACTTGGCAAGTTGATGGAAACTTTTAATTATATGGCCCAAAGGCTTCAACAAAACCAGGAAACATTGTCCAATCTGGCCACGCGTGATTCTCTGACAGGTCTTTATAACCACAAGGAATTTTTTCGTATCCTTCATGAAGAGCTTGAACGTTCAGAACGATACTCTCACCCTGTGTCTCTTCTCATGCTTGATTTGGATAACTTTAAAAATATAAATGATAGCAAGGGCCACCTTGCCGGAGATGCTATCCTGCGCAAAGTAAGTGAAATTATAATGAAGGAAATCCGTAATACTGATTTTGGCTGCCGCTATGGTGGTGATGAATTTGCTGTGCTCCTACCAGAGACCGATGGTGAGAAAGCCTATGAAATGGCTGATCGCTTACTGAAGACAACAGTAAAAACAAAAATTCCTTTGAAAAAGGATGACACAATTAGTTTTGGTATATCAATAGGCTTGGCAACCTATCCTGACGATGGTCAAAGTATGGTGAAATTAGTTTCTGCCGCAGATAATGCTCTTTACATAGCCAAAGATGAAGGGAAAAATACCATTATATGTGCAGGTACTTATAGTAAAAAACAGAAAGGACAAAAATAATAAACTCCTGATTGAAATTTCATAGAAATGCACCTGGTTCCCCGGCACATTTCTATACGTGGCCAATATTTATTCAAGAAAAATGATGTTTCCGCTTACAGCAAGGGTGGCACGCGCAATATTTGCTCCATGGACCTTTGCCACAGCCAATGCTTCATCGCTCACTCCGACGTTTTCCATGTTTTCATCAGCTGAACGACCATAGGGCCCCCAATGCAGCCCTCCACTTTTATAACTTGGTGAATTCTTAGGAAGAGGGACAATCAACATACCAAGCTCGGCAATATTGTTTAAAATTGACAACATTGCAATTTCACAGCCACCCCCTGCACTACCAAATCCACCACCAGAAACAAAGACACCAGCTACTTTTCCATTCAATTTGTTTTGCATCCATAAACCAGAACAGACGGTGTCGATAAATTTTTTCACCCGCCAATCAACGCTGCCCATATGAACTGGACTTCCAATGATCACACCATCACTTGAAGTAAGATCATCGGCTGTAACCTCTTCAGCCTGAACCAGGTGGGAAGAAACGCTCTCAACGGAATCAACTCCGTCAGCAACAGACTGAGCCATTTTTTCGGTATTGCCGTAATCACTTGCATAAACAATTGTTACTTTTCTCATAACACACCTCTCTTTACCGTGATAATAACAATTCAACTCTCATGTGGTAACAGTAAGAGTTGTCTTCTATATATGCCAGTTTTATAACTAAAAGAGAAAGCCAGAGGAATTGCCGTATTTTTTAATCTACCAACAGAGTTGAATGCCTAAAAATACAGATCCCAGTTCATGGATTCATCAAAGACAAAGGATGAGCTGCTGATTATTTTTAAACAGGCATCAGAGACAACAGAATCATACTTTATTCCTCTATTTTTCTGGATCTCCTCTATGGCAGACTCCATACCCAGTCCTTGGCGGTAAGGCCTGTGGAAGGCCATAGACTCAACCACATCGGCAACTGCTACCAATTTAGCCTCAAGAAGAATATTATCGCCCACCAGCCCTTGAGGATAACCTGAACCATCATAACGTTCGTGATGCTGATGGGCTATTTCAGCAACCGGCCATGGAAAATCAATATCTTTTAGAATTTCATAGCCAACCTGGGCATGATCTTTTATCAGGGCATACTCAAGATCTAAAAGTTTTGTAGGTTTGGAAAGTATTTCTGCGGGCAGGTTGATTTTTCCTATATCGTGAATTGAGGCACCCAGGCTGACACCCTCAATAATATCAGGATTCAAATTCATCTCTTCTGCAATAATGCAGGCTAACCTGGCCACTCTTCGCTGGTGGCCTGCGGTATAGAGGTCACGAGCCTCTACTGCTTTGGAAATTGCAGCTATGGTTCCTTTCAAAGCTTTGCCAATACGTGCTCTACTTTCTGTTAGCTCTTTTTCAGTTGTTTCTCTTTTGTGAATTTCCTTTTCAAGGGCTTGTATTTTTTGTTCTAATTTGCTGACGAAAAGCTCAGAGTATGCGCGGATATCATCTTCTTTCTTGCCAAGCTTAGATACTCTTGCCACTCTTTTGCCGCTTTCAGCAGTATCTAAGGTTTGTTTGACAACAGAGAGAAGTTTTTCAGAAGAAATAGGCTTGGTTAGCATCTCATCCACGCCAAGAGTTTCGGCGATTTCCAAATCTGTTGCATCGGTATAGGTAGCACTGCAGAAAATAAAGGGAATTGTGCTTAACTGAGGGTCACTTTTCACCTCACGGCAAAATTCAAAACCATCCATAACAGGCATTAA
>CAMYOP010000238.1 GCA_947260045.1 uncultured Desulfobulbaceae bacterium | reverse complement strand
TGTAAAATTGAGTTCGTTATAGCATGTAAAGTACATGCCCTGTTCGTTCACAATACAGGTAACAAACTATTATACTAACAATAAATTGGTTCCGAACACGCATCCATAAAAAATCATTTAGTAGAAAACAAGAGTATAATAACGGTTAAACTATTAAACTTGATAATCATTTTTAGAGAAACAGCCACATCTTTATAACTGTTTGAATTTAAAATTTATTGCTGAAAAATCTATTTTCTCCAGTAAACTGGCAAGAAAGATACCCGTAGGCTTTCAGACTTCTCTAAAATATTTTGCCAACTGTTTTACGCGAAGCTGATAGCCGCCATCAAACCAATTATCCAATACCATACTCATTTTGAAAAAGGATCTACACAATGAGTGACTTGATTCCTGTTGAAGTTATCTCCGGTAAAATATTTCACATCCGTGAATGCAAAGTCATGTTGGATCGAGATCTGGCCGAGCTGTATGGTGTTGACACAAAAGTGCTGAAGCAGGCTGTTCGAAGAAACATCAATAGATTTCCCAAAGATTTCATGTTTGAACTCACCACAGAAGAGTTCGCTGACTTGAGGTCACAACTTGTGACCTCAAGCTGGGGCGGTTCCCGCTATAATCCAATGGTTTTCACAGAACAAGGTGTGGCCATGCTCTCAAGCGTGTTAAAAAGTGAAAGAGCCATTCAGGTGAACATTGCTATCATACGGGCTTTTACCAAACTTCGTCAAATGCTGGCAAACCATAAGGATCTGAAGAAAAAAATTGAAAAGATGGAAAAGAAATACGACGAAAACTTTCAAATCATTTTTGAAGCAATGAGACAGCTGCTGGAAGAAGAAGAAAAGCCAAAAAGAAAAATTGGGTTTTAAATGAGTACCAGAAAATAATTATGAACATAGATATCTTGATCAAATTAATCGGCCAGCAAGACCAAAAAGTTTTGGCAGGTTTTATTCTCAATCTCTATAACAACTATCCAGAACTGGATAAACACATAGAGACACTTGCCATGATGAGTGATCCCAAGGAACTGACAAAAAGCTTAAAAAAACGCATCCAATCCTTGAAGCGCGGACGAAAATTTATTGACTACCGTGCTGCCTTTTCCTTTTCAAGGGACTTGGACATGTTGCTGGGTGATATCAAAAATGGGCTGCTCACAACAAATCCTGAAAACGCCTATAAATTGACCAAACTCTTTCTGGAGACAGCGCCTTCAGTTCTCAACCGTTTAGATGATTCTTCAGGAGCCGTCAGTGATGTCTATAAAAATGCGGTACTGCTTTGGCTGACCGCTGCAAGTGCCTGGGGATCAGAGAAAGAAAACTGGCTGGATCATCTCTATGAGCTCTATGAAACAAACGATTACGGTGTCCTTGACCCACTGCTCTCAAACAGCCACATCCTGCTGACAAAAGAGCAATTACAACAGCTGGCATGGCGTTATGAATCGCAACTGCGCAAAGCTTTAAAGCAAAAATCAGAGCACGAACTGCTCAACTCAAAAGCTTTACACTTTCAGGTTGCTTTAGGCCAGGTAGCCAGGGCTTTAAAAGACCCAGAACTCTATGAACGCTCAATCCTCATCGCTACTCCCAAACCAAATGATCTGCTTAAAAAAAGTATTATCACAATGCATCTTGAGCACAGAAAGCCGAAAGCAGCGCTGGACTGGCTCACAAAAGCCTGGGACTCCAGGTTTGAAATCGATCGACTGGAACTGCTTGACCAGGCCTACGGGCAATTAAAGGACAAAAACCAGCAAATTAAAATTCGACGGAAGCTCTTTGAAGCACAACAGACTCATACCAACCTTGTCCGTTATATGGAGTTACTCGATGATGATGAAAAAAAAGCAGCTCACCGAGAGGCTGTTCGTGTAGCTGAAAGCGGCAAGCAGCTCATTGATAATGCCAGGCTCCTTTTAATGATCGGTGAATCTGAAAAAGCTGAACAATTAATAGTGACTCAAGCTGCTGAGCTCTCTGAAAATGCCTATAACCTTTTGCTCCGCCTGACAAAACGCATGGAGCAACATGAATGCCATCTGGGAACGACAGCCTGCTATCGAGCCCTGCTCATTGACATACTCAATCAGGGCAGAAGCAAGGCGTACGGACATGGAGCCAGATATCTAAAAAAATTAAATACAATAAGTGCTGAAATTAAAAACTATGCTCCTCTGGAAAATCATCAGGATTTTGTCAGCAAACTAAAAAAACAGCACGGCCTCAAGAAAAGTTTCTGGAGCAAGGTAAAACAGGAGTAAAGAGCTTTTTTCCTGGGTCAAGAAGTACCTGAAATATTCTGTTAAAACCAATCATCCAGGACTTGTGAACCGTATGTGGGTCAGGGCGAACCTTCCCTCTGTCATCGGTGAAATGATTTGCGCTTTAAGCAATACCTCTTCGTATACCTATGAGGTTGCACCTGTCTCTACCCTCATGGAAAAATTCATACTGCAGACCATGCAACAAGCTGGTAACATATCTTTTTTCTCCGGTATCTCGGCAGGCAAAACAGTACAAGGAGCATACGATCCAGAGTAAAATATTCATTTGTTTGCTTGCAAAAAACCAACAACAGGAGTGGCACTCATGCAATGGCAAAGAAAACACACCCTATGATTTTTTCGGGTAATGCGACTCTTCTTATCCTGCTTGGTCTCAAGGATTTCAAATCGCTTCTATTGGAGTTGAGCGATTTCTTTGAAACCCTGAAAAATAATATGATACAATCAATCTGAGCTATAAGACCATTTTCAGCTTCGTAAAATTTAATAATCCAGTCTTAAATCTACATGTCATTACAAGAATATACAGAAAAATTGTATAAAATGAACCCTTTGCATATTATCTGGATCGGTGTCATTTTTGCAGAATTACTGACCTTATTAGTATCAACTGGAGCAAGCTACATCTTCTGGGGCCATGTTTCCCATGAAATACTTGTTATCGGTGCAGTCGATTCACTTATTGTCGGTTCTATTGTTTCCATTTTTATCTACTATTTTGTCAGAAAAATACATGTAGCTTTTGTCGCCAACCAAAAATTACTTCAAGAAATTAAAGAACGAAAAAAAGTTGAAGAAGAGAACGAAGCCCTTTATGAGCAACTCCAGCAGGCTCAAAAACTTGAATCTCTTGGTGTACTCGCAGGTGGAATCGCCCATGACTTCAATAACCTTCTCTCAGCAATTTTAGCCAATGTTTCAACCGCCCAGATGAGTCTCAAGTTTGATGACCCTGTAGCTAGAATTCTCATAGATGCCAATAAAGCGACATTACAGGCCACCAAACTGACAAAACAACTGCTGACCTTTGCCAAAGGAGGGGCACCAATTCTTCACAGTACTTCCATAATTGGAGTCCTGACAGATGCCAGTGATTTTACCCTTCACGGCTCCAATGTAAAACCGGAATTTTCCATTCCGGATGATCTCTGGCCAGTTGACATTGATAGTGGTCAGATAAACCAAGTTTTTCAAAATCTTTTAATCAACGCAAACCAGGCAATGCCAGACGGTGGAGCGATCAACATTGAGGCAAAAAATGAAAATGTCACAGGGAACGGCATTTTGGGCATTAGCTCTGGAAAATATGTAAAAATTACAATTGCAGATCAAGGCAGCGGCATAGCCCATGAAAATATAGAAAAAATCTTCGACCCGTTTTTTTCTACAAAAGCAGAAGGCAGTGGCCTGGGACTTGCCACCTCTTATTCAATTGTCAAAAAACATAAAGGCGCAATTACTGTTGATTCAAAACAAGGGCAAGGGACTACTTTTCAGATATATCTGCCCTCATCAAAACAGGAAATACAAGCTGAAAAACCAGTATCGTATGATTTATACTATGGAAATGGTAAAATACTCATCATGGATGATGAAAAAGCCATAAGGACGTCACTTGCAAGAATGCTTAAAAAAACAGGGTATGAAGCTGAGGTATCAAGTGATGGACAGGATGCTCTCAAGATGTACAAGGAAGCCCTTGAGCGGCAACAACCTTATGATGCAGTTATTCTGGACTTAACAGTACCTGGTGGCCTGGGTGGTTTGGAAACGCTAGAACGATTGCAAAAAATTTCTCCTGATGTGAAGGCCATTGTTTCAAGCGGGTATGCCAATAGTCCTGCCCTGGCAAATTATAAAGAATTTGGTTTCTCGGGGGCAGTAATAAAACCCTATGGCATACAGGATCTCAGTAGAATATTATATGAAGTATTAAATCAATAATATCTATTTCATGATGAAAGAACCTGCGCAAAACACTCTATAATGTTCTGTATTAAAAGCAATTTAAACCTTGTCCAAAAACAAGCCAAATAATCTGACCAACATCAAGCCCATACAGATACTTTTAGCCACTGCTGGACTTCTATGCACTGGCCTGGGCGTGCTTGGTATTTTCCTGCCACTCCTGCCAACAGTTCCTCTCCTATT
>CAMYOP010000237.1 GCA_947260045.1 uncultured Desulfobulbaceae bacterium | reverse complement strand
CCCCAGCCAAAGACAGCGCCCAAAAACAGGGCTTGGACTATAATGGCCATGGCAGGCGAAGGCCAAATACGAGTGACCAGCCATATAGACAGGGTGTGGAATGCGGGGTTCCAATCAGAAAAATGTAAATTCAAGACTTCCCGCCATTGATCCAGGGTATCGGGACTCATTGAACCTGGCCAAAAGGCCAGAAGATAGAATACCCACACAAAATAACAGGGAGAAGCATAATACAGCCAAGCCCATTTTGACTGTTTACCCTTCGAGACTGAAAGCACAGGCCGTGTGGCAAGGTAGAAGTATGCAAGAAAGAGGCAGGTACCTGTTACCAGGCTGTATGAGATAAAATATAGCAATCCGTTTTCAGGCGGGAGTCTAACTGGGGTAACAGCGACAAGATATATTCCAACAAAGCAAGAGATGAGTAACCATCTGAGTCTCATGGATGCAGAAGTTGGATACAAGCCCCCTGCCCACTCGCGATACCGATCACTACGCAGCCAGAGAAAAAACAAAAAACCTATTAATAGAGGCAAGACAAGCATTGCCAGTCTTTTAGCTATTATTGTATCTTTGCCAGGTTGTCCTAAGTTGAAAACCAGCTGGGGATCGACTCCAGATACATTGACCGCGAGGCCATTTGGCCCTGGTAATATTTGGCCAACATCATTAGCCAGCTTGAATTTTTCGTAATCCTCTTGCCTGCTGAACTGTATATTTTGTCCAGTTTGTTGTTTAATTTCTATACTATGCAGGACAATATCAGACAAACTGTCGATAGGATCAATTCTAAGTTGCTCTATGTAATGGACAGGCGGAATTTGTAAAGTGTACTGTTTCTCACCTGGAAAAGTATGCACCTTTACAGATCGTGATTCTATAAATTCTTCATCTGGTCCTGCCCAATATACTTGTAAAATGCCATCTATACTACTTGAGAGGCTTAGCTGAAAAAGTGCTTTTTGCTGAAGAGGCCTATCTATTAACACCACAGCTGGCCATGCGATGACAATAATTAAAAAGAATAAGCACAGCTCTTTTTCCAGATTAAAAATTTCTTTAAGTTTCTGAAAAAAAGTCATTATTTCGACTTGGAAATTTGTTTGGCAAATTTGCCCAATATCTTTTTAACAGGATTGACAGCTGAATCATGGCGGCAAAGAGTATCGAGATCCTCAGGAATCGAATCTGAAAAATAAAGACTTACTTCAAGTAGTACTGACTGATCCTTTTCTGGAATTTCTGGCAGGATAATCTGGGGATCATCTGTTTTTGCATGAATCAGCAGGCAGGAACCATGTCTCTCGAAAGTGTCCTCACCCTGTGCTTCGCAGCCTTGAAAGTTATTCCCGGCATCTGCCTGCCAGAGAGGCTGACCACTGCTTTTAGAAAGTAATCGCACGCTTTTCATTAAAATAACTCCCTGGCTGTTTGCTGGGTCTAACCTGAAGCTGCCATCCTGACCTGCAAAAGGCAGATTGATTTTCAGGTTCACCCAGCGATTCCCGGGGTAATCGACAAATACTGAGTTATGTTCCTCATACATGCCATTACGTCTTGAATATACTTGGAGTCTTGTTTGAAAACCTATCTCAAGCTCACCCATGCGATCTGGTAAAAGAGTTTGGTTGGCAATTTGCTGCAGAGAAAATTCATGCTGCATTTCTGTGTCTTTCCATAGCCTGGAAAGAAGGATTGCCATTTTAGGTGCTTCCTGTTCAAGGGCTTTCTCATGCTTCATCAGCATATATTGAATGAGATCAGCACGATTTCTGTTGGCTGTGGTATACACCATGGAATCATAATGCCGGCGATAATTGAAAAGTTCATCTGGGAGCACATCACCTTTGCAGCCATTTTCATGAAGGGTGATCAAGAAATCCCAATCTTCATAGGAGTTCATCACCTCATCATATCCACCACATTTTTCAAACACAGCTTTGCGAAATAGATTCGTACATTTCCCATGGGTATTGATGAAGAGCATCATTTCAGGAACATAGCCAACAGGGATATAGGCTCCTTCAAAGGCACCAAAATTTCTGGCATGACAACTTACATAATCAAGCTCCGGATTATTGGTAAGAGCAGTAACAGCCAGGCGTATGTATTCAGGGTGGATGGTATCATCAGCATCAAGAGGAAGAATATATGCGCCACATGCTGCTTCTACCCCAGCATTTCTGGCAGAGCTGAGTCCTCCATTTTGTTTCTGTACTTTGACGACTCCTTCAAGCTTATCAAAGGCATCAAGTGCTTCAGGAGATGTTGAACCGTCATTGACGACAATAATTTCAAGGCTGCTATAGTTTGACTGTTGCACCGATTCTACTGTTTCCAGCAGATATTGCGGTTGATTATAGTAGGGAATAATTACCGAGACCTTGGGAGCTTTATCACCATCAATTTCTTGCCACGCTTTTTGAGACCACGGTTTTAGGTAATTATTTTCTATGCGGTGACTGGTTGATTCTGGCTCGCAAATTTCGCGACTGCGCTTCTGGGCAGCCAGAGATATCTGCTGCAAGGTATCAACGTTTTCAAAATTATCCAGAATAGCTGTGACAATATCCTGAGGATTTAAGGGATCAACAACAAATCCTGAGGTTCCATGCTCAATCATTTCCCCCATTCCACCTTTTTCAGAAGCAATTACAACACAGCCAAAGGACATTGCTTCAAGGCAGACATTGGCCCAATTTTCCCAACGGGAAGGATAGACACAAAAACAGGAATCTTCGAATAGCGCAGGAATTTCACTGTATGGAATCCCCCCGCAAAAGATAATTTTTTCGGCTATGGCAACAGGAATGGATCTTTTAAGAATATCGATATAGGATTTCCCAAACAGTGCGGCGTTGCGGTCAGCGCCCCAAATCTCAAAAACAAAATCAGGCTGCTCTGCTAAAATAATTTTTGCTGCCTCTATAAAGGTATCAAGACCTTTACGAACCTGAACAGAGCCAATGAAGCGTACCCTCTTTACCTGCTCTTTGGAAAAAGTTCTCGCTCCTGTTTGCCCTGGCAGATCCATAGGATACGGGCACTGGGCAATGTCACCCCTTCCGACACGCTCTTTGAAATAATCAGCCAGTGATAAAGATGGCGAGGTCACCATATCTGCATGCTGAACACAATAGTCCTCCATCATGCAATCGCATGAAATGTCAGGGTATAGCCTTTTATCTTCATTGATATGATAAAGAAGAGAACTTGGCGTATGTAGTTTTATAATGAGTTTTGTCTCTGGAAATTCGTTGAAGAGGCGCTTTGCCCGGATAGATGCAAAACCTTCCACTCCAAATTCGGCAAATTCTATAATATCCAGATGTTCTTTTGCAATGAGAGTACGGAGAGTCTCCAGTACCTGGTAACTGTATTCGTGGTGAAAACTGACAAAGTTGCCTTTTCGCAATGAAAGGCTGGCTTGGGTTCTTACCAGTTTTACCCCTTCAGGCAGCATGTTCATATTTTCGTCATGAAAACAATCGGTCAGCAAATACACTGTATGGCCAAGCTGTACCATTGAACTGCAGACATTATATATATAAGTGCCGATTCCGCCCCCAGTAACAGGTCCGAATTCACGGCAGACATAAACTAATTTCAATCTTCACTCCTCTTTAATCCAAAGAATTATATACAGGGATTCATCTACCATTTCAGGGAAATAAAATAAATGGTCATGCTAGTAAATAAGTAAAAAAAGCTCATTTATTATGCATTAAAAAAAGAAAGTTCTATTAAAATTGGGAATAGCAACAGTGCAAGAACTCTACAGAGTCATCGACGAAACAAAGGGTTAGGCCATATTGATAAAAGATATCACTTGACGGCTGATATACTGTTTTGTACCTTTTAAAGCATCTTTTTATTTTCAAGATTATTTTAGTGAAAATTTGCTATACAAAAGCATAATCATTGGATGATTTTGTAAAAGTCAGTTTGTGTCTAACCATAATCAAATTAATTTCTATCGCCTGCCTTTGACAATGAAGAAGATTACTATAAGACTGATTCAACCAATTAATTACACTTGAAGTAACAATATTTTGAAAAACTATTTATTTGCTCTATTATTTGCTCTATTTTTGTCCGCTCCCTTTTCAGGACAATATGCCAACGCCAAAAGCGGTGACAATATAGATGCTATTATGGCCTGGCCACGCACAGAAAATGCGACAGGTATAGTAGTCAGTGAAAAAAGGAAAGATAAGTGGTCAGATTCACATGAATTTACAAGTGGCACAGGCATAGATGTGACTCCCAGTGTAACTGTAGATGCTGACGGTAACACCTTTCTCGTTTGGAGTGCTACAAGCATTAGCGCGGCCAACACCTCTACTATACAATCCGAACTGGCGATAACTGGCTACCACCCACTCGAATCGACACTGGTTTTGAGACAAATACAGCTCCTTCTATCTTAACTGATGCAAAGGGCAGAATATGGCTTTCCTGGGCTGCATTGAATAATAACATTGATGATGTTTTCTTATCTTCTTTCAGGAAAAAAAGGTGGTCTAAACCATTCCAAATTAATCAACAAAATAATGTTCCTGATATACTCCCGCAGCTCAGTAATTCAGTGAATGGTGGACTGACCGTCTCCTGGCAGCAGTGGAATGAGAATGGCTATGATACGATTTCAAAAACACTGCATGGTAAAAAATGGTTTAAACAATTTAAAAACCAAGCCAAAAGCAGTAAAGAAGACGCACGTAATGCTTTGAAAGATTTAGGGAATAAGCCGAGTCAAATGAGTGATTTTATACCAAGAGGAAGTTTTTATTTACAGAGTCCTCTGGGGAACAAATCGCATCCCTTCACTTCAAAAAATGGCATCCTTTCAGAAAGCGATTGATGCTGAGAGAAAACGATAAATACTTTTACCAGAAAATGAAACGAACCTGTGCCCTCATCCTCCTGACAATATTATTACCTGTAGGAGCCTCAAATAGTTTCGCAGGCAATATAGACCTGACCGCATTTGGGGACAGTTTAACGGTTGGTTACCCCTATTACCGTGACGAAGCATGGGGCGCCCAACCATTTGGAATGTACCCTCCCCGTTTAGAACAACGCTTTGCCAATAACTGTCAGGATACAGCCAGAGTTTACAATTGGGGTTATAGCGGTAGAAATTCTTCTCAGCTAGCTGGCCTGGCACCTGGTGTTGTTGCCGCAACTCCCTCTAGTGTCGCAGTTCTAATCTGGTCAGGTGCCAACGATCTCTATCATGGTATAAATTCTATCACCAGTGTTTATTTCAACCTCAGCTCTATTATCAGCACTGTTCAAAATAGTGGTAAACATGCAGTTGTCAGTACAATAACTCCAAACAACTATGGTCCATACAACGACGCCATTGTATATGACTACAACCCAAAAATCAGAGACCTGGTGAATACTAGAGGTGCAACACTGGCTGATCAATACCAGATGATCATTGGTGACTGGAATTCACTTAACATTGATGGTCTTCACATGAATGAAGAGGGATATAGCGAAGTTGCCAAAAAGTGGTTTGATACCATTAAGGGTTTCTATTGTACGGCAAAACCAGTTGAACCTCCACCAACTCCACCTGCCTCTTACCTAGCACCAGCTATTTACTTACTCAAGAAAAAAAACCCTTAACCTCTTCAATTTTAAGAAAAATACATATTTCACACCCCCGACCTGAAAGTTAATTTTATAATTATCGAAGCAACAAACATCTTCCTTTAAATATTTTTTTAAACCGGTGGGTTCGATTCTTCGTAAAAGATTTATGCCAAGGTTCTTTTTTTTTTATGTATCGAAAGGCCATGGTTTCAATCCAAACTGAAAATCATCACCATTACAGACATCACTATTTTCATATCTACAGATAGAAATTGTCAGACAGGTAAAATTTATGATATATTGACAGTATGGATGTAATGATAATTAAATCTTAACTTGAATACAAAATATTATGCCTTTCTATTCCTTTCCCCAGAAGACCCGGTCAAACAGATCTTTTTGTAGCTTGAATCCCAATGCCGAAAAAAAAGCAAGCTCATTAAGTTTTCCCTCAACAGAAAAATTACTTCTCTTCATTTTTGTAGCATTTATTGCAAGTTCCCCTATTTTTAGTTTATCAAATAATGCACAGGCAGCAACACCGGCCGGTTGCCTGTCTTCTATAGAAAAACAACTCCTTGACCAGGTAAACGCCTATCGTAGACAAAATAGTCTCTCAAACGTTCCAATCTCTAAATCTCTTACAAAAGTTGCACAGTGGCATGTTATTGACTTACACGAAAACAACCCTGATAGTGGAACTGAACGTGGCTTAGACTGCAACCTACACAGCTGGTCCAACCAGATGCCGAGTCTTTGGAATGCGGTGTGCTACACTAATGACCATTTCAATGCCTCTGGAATGTGGGATAAACCCAGTGAATTAACAAACAATATCTATACTGGAAATGGCTTTGAAAATGCCTACTGGAGCAGTGGCATATTGACAGCGAGCGGAATATTAAACGCCTGGAAAACTAGTCCTGGCCACAATGCTGTAATACTCGAGCAGGGTATTTGGGCTGGGTCTAACTGGCCGGCAATGGG
>CAMYOP010000236.1 GCA_947260045.1 uncultured Desulfobulbaceae bacterium | reverse complement strand
CAGTTCTCTTTTTAAGGAAGAGAAGGCAGAACTGTCACACATATTGCCATACACGCTGTATATTTTCTTTCCCTGAAAAGCTTCCAGGATGGAAAGATTTGTCAAATCACCTGCATGTATAATAACATCACAGTGTTTAAAACAGGCTTCAATCTGTTTTTGGAACCGATCACTGGGACAATTCATATGTGTGTCAGAAAGAACTCCCGCTATAATAGTCATATATTGTCCTCAAACCTCAGAATGATGATTTCTCTCAAGTGGTTCTTGCGCTCTTGCTGACAAGTTATTTACATTGAAGCTTTATTTGAGCAAATGTAAAAGACTTGCTTTCGGAAAACAAGAAAAGATAAGGAAGCAGTTGCAAAAAAGGACACTATCTCGTAATATATCCCCTTTTTGACGTCTTTATTTGACCTTAGAGTCCTGGTTTTGAAAACATAATAACCCAGGAGTTTTTTTGAAAAATAACCGATAGGAATTACAATGTTTAGCGCATCTGATTTACGAAAAGGGTTGAAAATACAGCTTGAAGGAGAACCCTATATAGTTACTGAGTTTCAATTTTCCAAACCTGGGAAAGGGCAGGCTCTCTACAGAACGAAAATGCGTAATATGATTTCAGGCAATCAGTTTACCCAGACCTATCGATCCAATGATAAGTTTGAAAAAGCGGATCTTGAAGAACGGACAATGCAGTTTCTCTACTCCCAGGATGATGATTTTCACTTTATGGACACTACCTCTTATGAGCAGATATTTCTCACAAGAGAGCAACTTGGCGACAATATAAATTTTCTCATTGATAATATGGAAGTGCAGGTGTTGTTTTTTGATGGAACCCGCCCCATTGATGTGAGTATGCCTATGTTTGTTAATTTGGAGGTAACTATAGCTGATCCATGGGTAAAAGGAGACACCTCAGGTTCTGACACTAAACCTGTAACCGTTGAAACAGGCTACGTTTTGCAAGTACCGCCATTTGTCGAAGCAGGTGATAAAATCCAGATCGACACTCGAAGTGGAGAATATATGACCCGGGTGAAAGAATAGAAGGTGCTGAAGCCTGAAACCTTGCAGCAGCGATCAATGCTGCTGCAGGCATTGCGTTCGTTTTTTTATACAAGACAATACCTGGAGGTAGACACACCTCTTCGTCTACCCGTAATAATTCCCGAGTCCCATATTCAACCATTTGTATCTGAAGAATGTTTTCTGCAGACCTCACCTGAGCTTTGCATGAAACTTCTTTTGGCAGAAGGAAATTCCAAAATTTTTCAGATATGTCACTGCTTTCGAAAGGAAGAACATGGAGGATTACACCAGGGTGAATTCACCATGCTTGAATGGTACCAGGCAGGTTGGAATTATTACGACCTGATGGGTGAATGTGAAGAGCTGCTTTGTGAGCTGGTTCAATTGTTTCAAAACTGGTCAGGAGTTAGTACAGCCACCAATATATTAAGGCAGGGAAAAACAATTTCTCTGAAGCCGCCCTGGCAGAAAATGACAGTTACTGAGGCCTTTCAGCAGTTTGGAGGTGTTTCAGCCTTTCAGGCTATGGAGGAAGATTGTTTTGATGAAATTCTTGTGGAAAAGATTGAGCCAAACCTGGGATGGGATTGTCCCCTGTTTTTATACGACTATCCTGCTCAACTAGCCTCACTTGCCAGAAAAAAAACTGACAATCCTACTCTTGCAGAACGGTTTGAATTGTACATCGCTGGTATTGAACTAGCAAATGGGTTTTCAGAATTAATCGACGCGGAAGAACAAGCCGACCGTTTTGCTGAAGAAATAAGTATGATAAAGAAAGCAAATGGTTATAAAGTATCTATGCCTGATGTTTTGTTACGATCGCTTGGGAAAATGACAGAAACAGCAGGGATTGCCTTGGGGGTGGATCGCTTATTAATGCTTCTCTCTGGAAGGGCAAGTATAGAAGAGGTAGTGTCTTTTACGGCTGATGATTTTAATGTCGAGAGAAGTTTGCAGTAATTTTAGCTAAGGATCTCTTATTTATTAGTGTACGTTTCGTGAGTGGCATGTTTTTCACCAGGGACAGAAAAAAACTCCTGGTCAGGCAGCAGTATTCCAGTCAAATTGCCACCATAAACGGCGCCAGTGTCAATACCAATTTTGTTTTTTTCGATATAGGGTGCCCTGAAAACGGTGTGACCAAATATTACTTTTTTACCGTAATCATATCGAGAGGTGAGAAAATTCTCACGAGCCCAGAGGCACCATTTTGAACTTTGTAAACTCAGATGGAGGCCAGGCTGAAGACCTGCGTGGACATAAATTGCATGTTCATCCTCATAATGCAGGGCAAGATTATTAAAAAACAAGAGATGTTCATGGGGAATTGAGTCGGTTGGCATTCTATCTGCTGGCAGGCAGCCATAGGACTGCAGGGTTTGAATTCCACCGTATGAAAGAAATGCGGAGTTTTGCGGTGCTTGAAGGTGCTCAAGCAGCATAAGCTCATGGTTTCCCATGAGAGTTACAACATGGGGAAATAGCATTTTTAATTCAAGGATTCTTGAAACGACTTTTTGGGAGTCTGGGCCTCGGTCAATATAGTCGCCTAAAAAAACAAGGGTATGGGTAGACTTGGGTATTTGTAAAATGAGTTTCTCCAGTGGCTGGAAGCAGCCATGTATATCGCCAATTATAAATGTTTTATGCATAATAAATGTAACAGGCTCCTAGGCAAATTTCTGATTTAAGACTATAATAATTAGCTGGTTAATCTTGTAATAGAAATATAATATTGCAAACTGTCATTTAATTCTAACAAGGGTCTACAAGGATATAATGCAAGAACAGCAGCGCATGATCAGGAAATATCTTGATCTCCTCGTTCGTTATAAGGTTTTAGTTTATATCTGTCTCATTGTCGCAGTGTTTGCTGGGCTTGGGAAGTATTATTTAACGCCAAAAACTTATAAAGCCTCATCCCTGCTCATTTATCAACTACGGAAGGTTAATCCTGCGAAAATGGCACCTGATTTGCAAGCAAAAACAAAGGATATCGTCTCTACTTTGATGCAGCAAGTTACCAGTAGGACAAATTTGGAAAAAATCATTAAGGATTTTTCTTTGTATCAAGGTTTAAGGAGTGAATTTCCTCTGGAAGACGTTATTGATGTAATGAAAACCAAGATAAAAATTAATCCAACAGAGGGCGATATATTTCAAGTCAGTTTTGAAGGGCCAAGTCCAAAAAAAGTTTTAAAAGTCACCAATGCACTCTCTTCCAAATTTATCGAGGAAAATTTACGTTATCGGGAAGAAAAAGCATCTGAGACATCTGAATATTTAAAAAATGAACTCGTTCTTGCCAAGAAAAATATCGATGGCAAGGAAGAGTTGATGCGGGATTTTAAGTTACGTTTTTATAATGAAATGCCTGAACAACGTGCTGTTAACGTTTCCATGCTAAGCTCCATGCAGGTGAAGCTTCAGGGTGTTCAGGAAAATATACAGGAGTTGGAGCGGACAAAGATAATCCTGATGGAGCAGTATGAGACCAAACAAAAAAATATCATGGAAGATACTTTGGTCTTGAATGAAGAGGGCGGGAAGCAGACAAAAAGGCATGGTCAGGAGGAAATGGATCCTCAACTGAGGGTTCTTCGTCTTCAATCCTATCTGCAGGTGCTTCAGGTAAAGTATAAGGAAAATCATCCGGAAATAAAAAAAATTCGAGCTGAGATAAAAGCACTGACAAAAAGTATTCAGGGGGTAAACTATGTTGAGGGCCAAGAGGAAGGCAGTGACTCCTATAGTGTCGACGTTTCGAAACTGACAACCCGTCTGGACCAGGAAAAAGAGCTACGCTTAACGGATATTAAACTGAATATTGCTGCCTTGAATAAAGAACAGCAGCAGCTGAAGAAAAAAATCGAACAGATCAGTACCTGGATCTCAAACACCCCGATACGAGAGGCAGAATGGTCTTCTTTGACCAGGGACTACAATGAATTAAAAATACATTATGATCACTTGGTTTCCCAGAATTTACAGGCAGAGTCCGTGGAAAATCTCGAGCGCAAACAAAAGGGCAGTCAGTTTAAAATTATGGATCCAGCCCGTCTGCCGGAAAAACCTTTTAAACCTGATTTTTCTAAGATAATGATTGTTGCTCTTGGCCTTGGCCTGGGTTTGTCAATTCTTCTCATCTTATGCTTTGACTTCGTGGACACGTCGTTTCGGGATCCCGCTGAGGTGGAAGATTATCTTGGGATTTCTGTTGCTTGTACCGTACCGTATGTGTATACAAAAAAAGAAATGCGGATGCAGTTTATTCGTAGTGTATCCTGGTATGGCTCCCTCGTTATTGGTATTGGTGTGTTGGGTGCGATCCTGTTTTTGCTGTGGCGAAGGGGAGTTCTTGTTTTGTAAATGAGGCGGGAACGTCAGCCAGAGATTGTTGGCCGAATGTTTATGTACTC
>CAMYOP010000235.1 GCA_947260045.1 uncultured Desulfobulbaceae bacterium | reverse complement strand
TGTACAAGTTTATGCAATTTTTAGGCCATTTATCTGAACTTCAACTTCCGCATTGCGATCCAACTCATTTTGAAAAGCAGCAAACCATGCTTGAACCGTTCTATCTTAATATCACCATATACTCTCTCTCTATAACGAATTGGCACCTCAGCTATACGTAAGTTCTGTTTGGCAGCACCAAAGAGTAAGTCAAAGTCCCCAAAGGGATCAAAGTCCCCAAAGTATTTTCTGCCTTTAACGATTTTGATATAATCTTTTTTATAGAGTGCCTTGGTGCCGCATAAGGTGTCTGTCACAGGCTGTCCGATAAGCCAGGTGAAAAGAACTCCGAAAAATTTATTGGCCAGTTTGTTGAGAAAACGCATGGCCTCTTTTTCCATGGGGTACACCAGGCGTGAACCATTTATGAATTCGCCTTTTTGGTCAACAAGAGCCTGGTAGAATTTTGGCAGGTCTTCTGGTGGGACAGTGAGGTCGGCATCCAGGATCATGAGGATGTCACCTTCGGCAGCGACAAACCCTTTGCGCACTGCATCTCCTTTACCAAGTTTCAGCATTTTGCCATGACCGGCGCCATCTTCAGAGCCTGGTGGTATTTGATGCAAAAGTTTGATGTCTTTTTTGCCCTTGTATTTTTCAATCACCCTCTCAATTTCTTCCACCGTGCCATCATTTGAGTTGCCGTCTACAAAAAGAATTTCTGTGTGACTGCCCATCGTGGGAGTTCTGGTAACAGCATTTTCAATGTTCCCTTTTTCATTTCTGCACGGTACCAGAACCGTTACTGTTGGTTCGGGATCAACGATTGGCAGATCATTTATTTTCCTGGCGACCAAGTGGTTTGAAAGACACAGCTCGTTAATTATGGGCAGATTTGCGATGACCGTATTGATAAATGTTGAGATGATCGGGATTTTTACAGGAAGCAGCAGGCTGTAACCAGCATGGATAACTTCGAAGTTATTTAGCCATAGGAGGTTTTTGATATTTTTCAGAGACAACCAGTTCTGATAGTCCTGGGGCATCTTCATGCCAAACTTTTCAGCCAGCTTTAAAATGGGTTCCCAGAAGGTGTTGTAATAGGTGATGATGATGCGGGAATCTTCCGTTGATACTCTATGAAGGCCACGAATGGTTGAGGAGACATCCTGAAGTTCACCCAGGAGGTCGGATAGGATCACATAATCAAACTTTTGGTCAAGATCAAGCTCTTCAGCATCGCCAACTCGAAATTCAATTGTCTCTTTGTCTTTGGTTTTCTCTTGAGCTCTTGCAATCATCTCTTCGCAAAAATCTATTCCCAGAGCCTTGGAGTGATGGAGTTTGGAAAGTAAGTCACCAGTACTGCAGCCTAAATCAAGAATTGTTTTATTAGGGTTAATCAGGAACTTTAAAGTTTTTTCAATATGCTCGTGGTAGTATTTATTTTTCTCTCGCCAGCTGTCTCTTTCATGGGCAATGGAGTTGTAATAGGCAATTTTTTCACTTTTTGATTTCATGATCTGTCCAGGTGATGCTGAAATTTGAAAGGGTCTGAGGATAATAATGGCAGCAAATTCGGAGCTATTATGTGCTATATTGCCGTCTGCTCTGATGATATCAATAAAACGTCAAAAATAAAAAGATGTTATCCCTTAATCTTTTTTTTGTATAATCGTAGTTGAAAACAAAAAACTCAAGCTGGGGCAAATAAATATATATGATTATCACTAAAGCTCAGTTAACACCGGGAGACAGATTAAATTTTTCCTAAGTCTAAAGGGACAGGATTTTTTTCGCGTATTATCAGCGAAAATTATTCTGTCTCCCGAGTAATAATGGAAAAATAAAATCGGTCCCCTCCCTTTTAGTTTCTAAATGAGCTTTAGTGGTAATCACATAAATATAATAATATCCTATGAATATTTTTCTCCTAAGTCAAGAAAGACATCCAGGGATGGTGTAGCGTGAAAACCTTCTGTCCCAATGCGTTAGAGTTGAATTACGGTAAAGTTTGCAAAGTCAAAAAAGAATAAGTCGAATACTGCAAAAAGCATAATGTAACATAAGGCAGGACCCATGCAGGGACTCAAAATTAATATAGTTATAAGTATCATTCTACTGCTTTTTATTGGAATGCTGCTGACAACTTTTGTCATTACCATATTCTGGCAGCGGGACCTGACTTATGCGGAAGTGCAAAGGCTTAGCACTGTGCTCAAATTTGTAGAGCAGGTATCTGATAAGCATGAGACAGCTGTTTTAAATGGTTTTGATTCGGGCAAATACAATGAATTGTTTGGGCAACTTAACCTTTCGTGCACTCTGCTATATCAAAATGGTGCGTACTCTTCTTTTCATGAAAATGATTTATGTGAGCGCAATACCTTGGAGCGCCTCCTGAAAAAAGCTATGCAATCAGGAGAACAGGAAAAAACAACAGTGGGAGCTATCTGGGGCGTCTTTACACCAGGAAAACGATCTCTTCTAGTTGCAAATCCTCTTAGAAACGAGGACGGAGTGGTAGTTGGCAGTATAGGGACAGTTTCACATTTAGAGCATCTCTATGATTCTATACGTAAATCCCAGCGCATTATTTTTGTCTACATTGGAGTCAATCTTATTATCTTGACGGTGGTTGGCCTTTTTCGTTTTATAAAGATAGCAGTCAAGCCATTGGAGAAACTTGTTCAGCTGACTGATTCATACAACGAAAAAGATGGAGTCCCACTCTTTATTTCCCGTGAAGGGAATGAGTTCGGTCAGCTTTCAGGCGCATTGAACCGCATGATGGAGCGGATTGAAGAGGACCGGAAAGAGCTCTTAAAAACTGTTGATGAACTATCAAGCACTAATGAAAAACTCCAGGAAACCCAGCGGGAAATGGTACAGGCAGAGAAGTTAGCCTCCATTGGCAGGCTTGCTGCTGGCTTGGCTCATGAAATTGGCAATCCTATTTCCATTGTGCAGGGTTATATCGGCTTGTTGGAACAGGAACATCTTCATGGTGACGAGAGAAAAGATTTTGGTCAAAGAGCAGAAAAAGAACTCCAACGGATAAGTGCACTTATCCGCCAGCTGCTTGATCTTGCCCGTTCTTCCGGCAGTGGAACGCCACAGGTAGTAAAAATACATGAGCTCCTTGATGCAGTTGTTGAGATGTTTTGTTCCCAACCCTTGATGGGTACTATTGGTTTGAGCAAAAAATATATGGCTTCAACCGATACGGTCTGGTGTGATCCTGATCAACTTCGCCAGGTTATGTTAAACTGCTTGATTAACGCAACCGATGCAGTAGCAGAAAATGATGCCGGTAAAGATAAAAATATTGATATCATAACCAATATAGTTCAAGCACAAAGTAGAGAAGAAAAAGTTCTTCCAAAAATTTTAATTTCTATTCGGGACACTGGTGTTGGTATTCCTGAAAACGAATTATCTAATGTTTTTGATCCTTTCTATACCACAAAAGCCCCTGGCAAAGGGACTGGGCTTGGTCTTTCTGTGTCACATACGATTATAGAAAGTATCGGTGGAAAAATGTGGGTGGATAGCAATGAGGGGCATGATACAACAATGCAGATAGAGCTTCCGCTCCATAATGGAAAAAAGCCTGAATTGTTACACTGAAAGTTTAGCAAACCTGAGTTTTTTGAGGGAAGCAGTATTTGTTTCTGTGTTTACTGTTAGCCTTAAACACTATTCATTTATGTGATTACCACTAAAGCTCAGTTTGAAACCAAAAGGGAGGTGATCAATTTTATTTTTCCGATATTATTCGGGAGGCAGAATAATTTTCGCTGATAATACGCGAAAAAAATTCAGTCCCCTTAGGCTTAGGAAAAATTTAATCTCCCGGTGTTAACTGAACTTTAGTGGTAATCACATTTATTTATATCGTTATAGAAAAAGCTCGCTACTGGAGAAA
Source organism: uncultured Desulfobulbaceae bacterium (assembly GCA_947260045.1). GTDB lineage: Bacteria > Desulfobacterota > Desulfobulbia > Desulfobulbales > Desulfobulbaceae > CAMYOP01. Next base: position 602 of record CAMYOP010000235.1, on the reverse strand, counting down.
GTATATGAGCACTGCTAAGAAATTACTGGTCATCGATGATGAAGAAAATATGCGTCACATGCTCACTGCGATGCTGTCACGTGAGGGGTATATTTTATCAACAGCCCCAAATGGTGAGGAAGGTCTGAATCGTTTGGCAGATGAGTCTTATGATTTTGTTCTATGTGACATCAAAATGCCTACCATGGATGGACTGAGTTTTCTAGTGCAGGCAGTACAAATCCAACCTGCTGCAACGGTTATCATGATGTCTGCCTATGGCACCATTGACACTGCTGTTAAGGCCATGAAGCTCGGTGCATATGATTATATTTCTAAGCCCTTTAAGGCTGATGAAATTCTCTTGATATTACAAAAGGCAGACGAACGGGAACAACTACGCAAGGAAAATATACTGTTAAAAGAGCAGCTTGCGGCGACAATGCAAAAAAGCGGTTTTGGTGCAATGGTTTCCAGGTCCAAACCAATGCAGGATCTTTTTCAGTTAGCATCGAAAGTTGCCCGTCATAAAACCACTGTTCTTGTCACTGGTGAGTCAGGCACAGGCAAGGAGCTTCTGGCAAAAGCTGTCCATGATGAGGGTGTACGCGCGGGGAAACCAT
>CAMYOP010000234.1 GCA_947260045.1 uncultured Desulfobulbaceae bacterium | reverse complement strand
TTTATGGTGATTCTACTTCTTTCTATCCCAAACCTTTGTTCAAATACATTCAAAATAGTATCAGACCTTTTCCAGGCAAGGTCTTCCAATAAACGCTCTGGTACATCTACATCATCAACAGGAGGTAAAGGTTGAAGACTTTCATCAAACTCATCAGGCCCTACCCTCTCCTCTACAACCTTTTTTGACTGCTCTTTAATAGAAGAGAGTTGTTCTTTCCTATTCTCAACTATTCTTCTTCTGGCTTCAGCCCTGAGCATATTCTCCATACCCCTTTGCGACTCTGCTTCTCTCAATAATTTCTGACGAAGCACCTCTTTGTCATTTTCCTGATCATAGCTTCCTGTAAGAATAAGATTTACCAAGGGACGACTTTGAAGCAAGCGAACATAATCCTGCAGAGCTTCAACGCCCAGCAACTCGCCGCTCCCCATAGCAAAAGAGACTTTTTCTGAAAACGATATTCCTGGCAAAGCTTCTTTAACCAATAATTCTGGAGTGAGCATGACCTTGACCTTATACCTGTTAAAAAGGCCAAACAAAGAATTAAAAAGCAATAAACGATGGCCTGTTTTTGCATCCTTTTTTAAATCAACGGAAATAAAACCGTTTTCATCGGTCAGCAGAGAGAGAACGTCAGCAAAAACTGACCCTTTCTGAGGTAACATTTTCCGCACAGAGAATTTGGTATTTTTCTCTTGCTTACCATTATTGATCCGCATTGATTGCAGCCATTGTGCATGGCTTCTACTGACATCTGCGCCTATGGTTTTATTGAATTTATCGTAGAATGGCTGAAGTGGGAAATCTTTCAACTCCAAATCATAGGATTGCAGAGAACTGGCAGAAGCAGATCCTCTGAGAGCAAAGGAAGCTCCTGATTTCTCTTTTCCTCTAAATTGAAAAGGTATCTCCTTATGACCGTGGATTCCTGAAATAACACCTTCGACCTCCTGAAGGCTGGCGGTATAACCCTCCAAGAGTGATTTAGCAAGGTAATTACCTGACCCTTCTGTAAAGGTGACCGTATTGATATCAACAGGGGAAATCTGAACAGATGTGCTTCTTTTTTGTGGAAGTGACTTAAAATATCTGACATTCCCTTTTGCCAGGTTTTCCAAAATTTTCACAATTGGTTTCTCTACCGTTATATGATCAGCACCAAAATGAAAGGGTCTAAAACTAATTGATGTGTTGTTACTAACAGCACGCTCCCAACTTATCAGTCTGTTTTGATCAAATCCTGCTGCAAAATTGCTAATGCTTAATGAACCAACATATTGTTTCAGAGGAACCTGAATTTTTCCCTTGCCACTGAAGCTTCCAGTTTGGACATCAAGACCGAACCAAGGCGTGTAATAAGGCGCAAAATGTTTAATATCGATATTAGAAAATGACGCCTGCAGTGTTCCTGATCTCTTTTGATAACTATAGCCACCAGTCAATTGCACCTCACCGCCACCAGCGAACGTTGCTTTTAAAACAATATTATCCTGTAAGGAATCTTTGGAATTCAAGCCACTTGCCTTCAGAGATAAATCTGTCAGTAAAATGTTGTTTACATTTTCTGTGTCAAAAGGTGAGTTAATATTTGCATACAGTTTCGTGCTCCTGATATCAAGAGCGCCAACGAGGACTTTTTCATTGCCTTTCTTATCTTCAAGAGTCTTTGTTTGAAAAAATTGTTCCCACCAGCCAGAATTAATCATGCCTGAACTAAGAATTACTTGATCACAATAAACATTATTTGCAGCTCTATTGGATCGCAGTCCCTTACACTCTAGCTTTGCCCCAGAGAGCACTCTTTTTTTCCCTTTTCGCAGAATAAAATCAGAAAAGATAAATTTTCCATCAAAGAAACGAAGCCCGATATCCTTTTTGCTCCCTTTAACTATGCCTTTTCCAGGCTCATATTCAAAGTGACCGGAGAACCTACCTTTGCCCTGCCAGTCAAAAGCATTATCTGGATACCAAAACGCTGGTAAGTCTGCCGACAAATCGACATTATTGTATTCGATAGTTCCAGTTGTCAATAGAGACGATGTCAGCCCCGCCTGAACAGTGATTTCAGTGTTTCTCCTGCCGCTTTTAGTTTTAGCATTTACAATAAGGCTCGATGTCTTTTCGTCTAATCCATGGGATTCTACGTATTTTTCATTTCGAAAATCTCTAAGAGTCAGATCCACATTGGACCATTTTAAATTTTTCTTTTCCCCTTGGAAAAAGTTGACTTCTCCTCCCTCTACTAATAATTGATCGATCCGCAATCCATACGGCAGAGACAAAAGAAGCCTGGCTGTATCCTCAAGAAGGTGGACATGTTGCTTGCCTGGTCCTTTCTTTTTTGCAGAACCCATATTCAAGATGGGTTTACTCAGACTTATGCTTTCCAGACGATAGGTTTGGCTTAAAGGATTTGTCCGTAATGAGACAGAGGCAGAGTGTATATCAAGAGAGGAGAGACCGTCTGCCTGTAGTATCTGCATATCAGAAAATGTCGCAGATCCACGCAAACTGACATCCATTTTTTCAGCTTTCGCTGAGGGTAAAACCAATTCCAGGTTCAAATCAGCATGGCCTTTGGTAAAACTTGTTCCCTTAGGCAGAAAGGGGATAGAAACCTTCAAATCAGCAAGCTCAAGTCTTTGAGATTTCAACGTGAGTCTTGTTTCGACCCCACCATTTTCTGTACTGTATTTTTTTCCAATTATTTCAAATGGACTTTTGTTTAAGAGTGCGCTCAATTCTGGATTACTTTCTCCAGATTCATCATCAGGGGGCAAAATAAAGCGGACCTGTTCGAGCTTATACTGCTTGCCCGATGGTTTATCAGTCAGGAGCGCCTCACTTTCTTTAATTGTCAAGCTGTAGGGTAATAACAACTGGCTCCACATGGCGGATTTATTATTCTCAGTGCCAGGGAATACTTTCTTGTAAAGCCTTGAAATATTGGTATCAGTGCCTTCATAACGAACAACATTCAGTGACAGCTTTTCCAGAGTAAGATTATTTACAAGATGCCCCTGTTTAAAAAAAGAGACTGGGCTTATATCGGTTTGCAATTTAGCACAGGTGATTATCGGACGGACTTTGTTTTTCTGGTCCTCTGGTCCAATAATAATTTCAGAAAGCTGCAGGTCAAAGTTTAGCGGAGAAAACAACACCCGTCCAATGCTGACAGGTTGCTCAATTTTTTTAGATAGTTGTTTTGCAAGTGGTCCCTTGATAAGCGTGGGCATCAGGAGGAAAATGATACCATAGAGAAGGATAAAGAGGACAACTGCCCAACTGAGATAAAACAGGAAAGAACGTCCATCCTTTTTACCTGGTTTTCGCGGCTCACTTTTTGGGATTTCCGGTCTTTGCCTTCGCTTTGCCCGGATTGCTTTTTTTCTGGCAGGACCAGGGGTTCCAAGAGAAATTGAACCAAAATCAGTATCTGTTCCTGGCTGCTCCTGAGATGGAGCTTGCGCTTGATCTGGCACAGTCTCTTTTATTTCTATTTTTTCCATTTTTTCGTAACTCTTAACTATACCTAAAGACCTTTAAAACAAGAACAATGACAAAAAAAAGATATATTCCAGGTTTGATTTTAGAGAGAGCCCCAAACTCAAATACTTATCAATAATAAAAATCTGTCTTGTTTTGGTGTTTTTACTGTTCAATTACTACTCAACATGCTAAATTTTATTAAGATTAAAAGCAAATAAACTCTTAAAATCACTAATACTGCTAAGCATGCTTGACTTTCTGGGACCATTGCGATGGCAGGATATCGTCGATATCCTGATTGTATCATATATAATTCATCGCATCATACTACTTATACAAGGTACCAGAGCAGTTCAAATGCTCGCGGGGATTATTGTAATTACAGTAATTTATTTCATATCTAAACAATTTGACATCCTTACTTTACATTGGCTATTAAAAACGATTCTCAGCTCTATTCTACTTATAATAATCATTGTTTTCCAACATGATATAAGAAGAGCCTTAACCCAGGTCGGAAAAACACCCTTTCACAAACTCTACGATGTCGCAGCAGGCGATTTGGACGAAATTTCCAAAGCCGTTACTTATATGCGAAAAAGAAGAATTGGCGCTCTTGTTATTTTAGAACGGGAGACAGGGCTCCTTGATTATGTTGAATCAGGCCACTCTTTAGACGCCAAATTATCATGGGAGCTTCTGATCACCATCTTTCTCCCTTCATCCCCTATGCATGATGGAGGGGTTATCATCCGTAACGGCCTCGTGCATTCTTCAGGGTGTCTTTTACCACTTTCAAAAAATCCCAACATTCAAAAACGCTATGGTACCCGTCACCGGGCAGCTCTTGGCCTCTCCGAAGAAACAGACGCTGTTATTATCGTCGTTTCAGAAGAGACCCAGGAAATTTCACTTGCGCAACATGGTAATATAACAACAATACACGACGAAGACACCTTAAGCGATCACTTAGGAAACATTTTTCTTCCCCAGGAACCTTCAAGCAATTCATGGAAAAATTGGCTCACTCG
>CAMYOP010000233.1 GCA_947260045.1 uncultured Desulfobulbaceae bacterium | reverse complement strand
CGGCTGGCATACCAGCTTTTGAAAATCACGATTAAGATTACTCTAAAACCTTGCAATTGACATGCCTCCTCACAAAACCTTCATGACAAAAAAATATTACGTATGAAATAAGACACATAGGTCAATGGCATTCTACCTATCACCATCCTCCTCCTGGACCTGAAAGTACAATTTCTTATACCAAAAACAAATCAAAGCTGTTGCAAATTCCATATTCACCCTCTAGATCAAAGGGTTAAGAATTTTGTATAATTTTTAGACCCAAAATATCACTTCTTGTCCTTTTTAATAACTTCCGGAGACATTTTTTATTTTTTAACTACGGGCCCAATTCAACAAACTGCCAGTAACCAAAATTTCTCTATGCCGCTTCGAAAGCTCCAATTTGGCCTGAATAGGTTTCCCGTCACACTCTACAGTGATTTCTTCACTATCATTTTCAAGTGCTTCACGAATGCCAGCAATAACGAGTTCTGATCCCTGTTCAACCCTATCATAATCAGCAGGATCAGAAAAAACCAAAGGAATAATTCCAAAATTAATCAGGTTGGCTTTATGAATCCTGGCAAAACTTTTAACAAGCTTAACTTGAACTCCTAAATATCTAGGTGCAAGCGCTGCATGTTCACGTGATGATCCCTGGCCATAATTATCTCCACCTATAATCGCTCCAAAAACATTATGAGCAGCAGCATTTTTCATCTCAAGGGGAAATTTGGAATCGACTGACTCGAAAACAAACTCGCTAATTGCAGGAATATTTGAGCGCAATGGTAAAATTTTTGCGCCTGCTGGCATTATATGATCTGTGGTGATATTATCTCCGACTTTCAACATGACCTTTCCTGTCCAGGTTTCAGGTATGGCTTGAAATTCTGGAAAGGGTGCAATATTTGGCCCTCTGACAATCTCCACATCATCCCCTGCTGGCCATGGCGCCACAATCCTACCATCTCCAAGCAAATACTTTTCAGGCAAAATAACTTCCGGGTAGGCGCCAAGATCGCGAGGATCGGTAATAACACCTTTTATCGCACTGGCAACTGCAACTTCAGGGCTACAGAGGTAGACCTTGTCTCCTACAGTTCCACTTCTTCCTGGAAAATTTCTGGGGAATGTCCGTAAAGAAATTGCACCCGTTGGTGGTGCCTGACCCATGCCAATACATCCCAAACAACCTGCCTGATGTACCCTTGCCCCTGCGTGAATAAGTGTATGGAGATCACCAGCTTTTGAAATATTCTCCAAAACCTGCCGACTGCCAGGATTCACCTCAAAAGAAACCTCTGGGCTGACTTCATGATTATCCAGTGTTTTGGCAACAATGGATAAATCGCGGATCGAAGAATTTGTACAGGAACCAACCAGTACTTGAGCAACTGGCTTGCCTGCAATTTCACTTACCTTGACCACATTATCTGGAGATGAAGGACAGGCAATAAGAGGCTCAAGGGTAGCAAGATCAATCTCCATGATCTCATCATATTCGGCATCATCATCTGCCACCAATTCCTGCCAGGCCTCTTCACGCTGTTGGGCTGCAAGGAATATACGGGTGTTTTCATCTGATGGAAAAACAGAAGTAGTTGCTCCCAGTTCTGCTCCAAAATTTGTAATAGTCGCTCGATCTGTAACGCTGAGTTCTTTGACCCCTGGACCAAAGTATTCCATGATATAGCCAACCCCGCCTTTTACGGATAAACGCCGTAAAACTTCCAACAGCACATCACGAGCTGAAACCCAGGGTTGCAGTTTTCCGGTCAGCTTCACGCCATAAATCTTTGGCATTATCAGATAAAAAGGCTTACCTGCCATGGCCATGGCAACATCAAGACCACCAGCACCCATGGCTAACATTCCCAATCCGCCACCAGTTGGTGTATGACTGTCTGAGCCAAGCAATGTTTTTCCTGGAATGCCAAAGCGCTCCAAGTGCACCTGATGGGATATGCCATTTCCAGGAGGTGAAAAATAGAGGCCAAATTTCCTGGCAACCGATTGGAGAAAACGATGATCATCGGCGTTTTTAAAATCAGACTGTACAAGGTTATGATCAACATAGCAGACCGACAGCTCTGTTTTGACGCGGGGGATGCCAATGGCTTCAAACTCGAGATAGGCCATTGTTCCAGTCGCATCCTGAGTCAATGTCTGGTCTATGCGCAGAGCTATTTCTTCACCTTTTTTCAATTCACCTTCCACCAGGTGAGATGCTAATATTTTTTCAGCAACGGTCTTACCCATTTTCAACTCCTTTATCTCCAAATCTTTACCAGCTTCAATGTCTTTTCAAAACCTTTCAGCCGAAACATATATTTATTTTACAAAGCGAATGATTCTTGTGCGGATCACCCCTTTATTCTTTGTTATTTCTTCTTCAAGAGCATCTGGAATCACACTCTCACAATCAATGATATTATAACCAATAATTCCATTACTTTCGTTTACATAGCTTGAAATATTGATGTTGTGTTTCCCCAAAATATTAGAGACCAGACCAATCATACCTGGCTCATCCCGGTTAATCATAATGAGCCTTGTCTGGACCTTTCCCGTTGGAATTGATTCTGCATTGGGAAAGTTGACGCTATGGGTAATATTGCCATACTCCAGGTAGGCTTTTAATTCTTTTACTGCCATAATCGCACAGTTTTCTTCTGATTCTGCAGTTGATGCGCCCAGGTGTGGAGACACCAGCACCTTATCATTACCGAGCAGCTTTTCGGTGGGAAAATCCGTGATATATCCTTGTATGACATCATGCCCGAGAGCCTCAAGCACGGCTGCCTCGTCAACAATCTCACCACGAGCATAATTTAAAAGAAGCGCACCCTCTTTCATAACAGCTAAAAATTCTGCATCAACAAGTCCTGTGGTCTTTTTATTTAAAGGCAGATGTAAGGTTACATAATCTGCCTGACTGAGCAATTCGGATCTTGAGCGTGAAAGTTCAACGGACGGCGACAGAGCATGAAGATTATCAAGTGCTGGAAACGGATCAAAACCGATAACCCGCATGTGGTTTTCGACCCCTGCATTGGCGACACCTACACCAATTTTGCCAAGACCTATTACCCCGAGAGTCTTGCCGGCCATTTCCTCGCCCTTAAATAATTTTTTCTTCTCCTCAACCTCCCGCTTGAGCTGCTCACCCTTTTTGCCCTTAAGATCCTTGCAAAACGAAATACCTGCAAAAGCATTGCGAAGCCATATTCCAAGCATTGTGAATAATAGCTCTACAACAGCATTGGCATTTGCCCCAGGAGTATTAAATACACAGATACCTTTGTGAGAAGCAGCTTCTACCGGAATATTGTTCACACCAGCCCCTGCCCTGGCAATAGTTAGTAAATGCGGGAAGGCCTCTATATCAACAGGTGAGCTCCTGACCATAATCCCCTCGGCCTGCTCATCTTCACTATTGGTCAAATAATTTGGACCAAGGAGAGACAAACCTTCCTGGGCAATATTGTTGATCAATTTAATACGATATTGTTGTTTCATGTTCTCTTCCTGTTACAATGTGAGTATTGACATCATGAATAAATTGATATTTTAAACAGGTTCCGATTTCCATGTCACGAGAGTTCCTTAGAAACAAATTGGATGCAGACCTACAATGTAATGGATATTCTTGTCAAGAAAAAGCAGGGAAAATCACAAGCGATTTACTTTCCTTTTTTTCAAAAGATATTACAATTTAAAACTCGACTATAAAGAGCAATAGTGACAAATCTCTGTTAACAATCAACAACGGAAGCATATAATGAGAAAGCCCAACTCTTTCTTTTCCAAATTCCATTTTTTCCTTTTACTTGGAACCATGCTGCATCTAATTTTATTTTCAAGCAACATCACCCAAGCCTTCGCCAGTGAAGATCCTCCCCGCTATTCTATCAATCTCAGTTTTAACATTGAAACAGCTGAACTAACGGCCACTTCCAAAATATCAGTGCCTGCAAACACAAAGTTTGTACTGCAATGCGGGGCGCTCAATATAACAGGAAACCAGCTGGTAGAAGGAAACCAAACACCACGAATCTTGAAAATCCACTCGGACAATACCCTGCGCCTGCCCATTATTGCAAGCGAGCAAACACTGCATGTCTCCTGGACCCTTTCTGGATCGGGAGATAGTGACAATCTGATCAGTAAAGATGGCATCACTCTGGCTGGATTCTGGCACCCAATTCCAGAGCAAGCTGCATTATTTTCCATCAACGCCCAGCTTCCACCAGACTTTTCCGGTATCACAGAATCTGATGAGCTGACTGTTACCAGGGAAAATAATCAAAATGTACTCAAAAGCTCCTTTCATCAGGCACTCAACACGGTCCATTTCATAGCAGGCCCCTATGAAATACGTTCAAAAGCAGTTTCAGAGACCACAAGCATTTACACCTATTTTTTCAAAGAAGATGCCCACCTTGCTGAAGAATACCTTGAACAAGGATCTCAATACCTGACTCGTTATGAGAAGCTTATAGGGCCGTATCCCTATTCACGTTTTTCCATTGTTGAAAATCGGCTGCCAACAGGCTA
>CAMYOP010000232.1 GCA_947260045.1 uncultured Desulfobulbaceae bacterium | reverse complement strand
GAAGTGACTGTTCAGAGGCTCTGAGCTCTGAGGTCCTTTCCATGACCTGTTTTTCAAGTTCACGATTAAACTCATCCCTCCTCTTCTCGTGTTCTTGTAATTTTTCAGTCATAACATTGAAAGAATCATACAAGGTGCCGATTTCTGTTTCAGAATCCACTCCAACCCGGATGCCAAGATCACCAGAGGCAACCCTCTCTGTAGCCGATGCCAGATCAATAATAGGAGTTATGGTTTTTCTGGTTAAGACCACATAGCCCACACTGGATGCCAAAATTCCAACCACTGCAGACGTTGCATATAAAAACATTATAAAATACATTTTAGAGTAAGACTCATTAACCAGCTTGGTTATTATCTTAAAATGCACCTCATTAATATTCTCTGTCAATTGTCTGATATTGTGCCCACTGTCAGCCAACTCAGAAAGATCCTTTTCGGAAAGAGGAGAATTACTTGAAAGAAGTTTTTGAATATTGAGGATTGTATCTTTCATCCATGCAAGATTATCCATCACTTTATCAAGAAGTAATAATTCCTCAGCATTATCGATAAACTGGTCGTCTTCTTCCAACTGTTTGTAATAGGTAATATCTGTTCGCACTTCATCCACAACCTTGAGTGAAACGCTAATGGTGTCTGCCTCAACAACTTGCTTGTGGAGTAAAAAGACTACTTCCTGAATCTCGTTATTGACATCATAGAGCCAAGAAATATCAGAACTTCTTTGCTCAAGGTTTGATATATTTCTCACCATATCTTTAACCATCAATATGCAGACTCCACCAACACACATGATGGCAAAAATATTAAAAAAGAAGGCGGCTATAATATAATTACTGAGTTTCTTTTTCATTGAGTTAGCTCTCTTTTTCCTTCCTTTGAATTTACGATTCAGCTTTCTCCTTAATTGATTGTCATTATAGCACTCCTTTCACCCCGTGCATTACAAAGTTAAATGCCTCTTTGAAAAAACCCTCACTCATTTGTCTGGCAGCTGATCACAAGTGGAAACACAAGCCCACAAAGAAATCCAAAGGCTCCATGAGACCTTATAAGTAGAGAGTATCAGCAAGAAACTATGGAGGTGCCAACACATAAACACATTTTTCTTGTCACACCACAAGCTACGGGTTAGAATATTGAGAGTTTTCAAAATGCTTTGATTTTTTTTTATGATCACAAGCACAAGTTCCCAACTATACATATCATAGCGCCAAGCACATAATAAGGAGAACCATACAATGGCAAGTGAGAAGGTTATACATGTTTCCGACGCAGAATTTGAAGGCTCAGTTTTACAAAACGACCTACCGTGTCTTGTTGATTTTTGGGCCCCATGGTGTGGCCCCTGCAAAGCTATCGGCCCGGTTATTGACGAACTTGCTGATGAGTTTGATGGAAAAGTCCAAATTGCTAAAATGAATGTAGACGATAACCCTGCCACTCCAGGCAAGTACGGAATTCGGGCAATTCCAACCCTCATCCTGTTTAAAGGCGGTGAGGTTGTTGATCAAATCACAGGAGCTGTTGGCAAAGGTCAATTATCTGATTTAATTAAAAAAGTTTCCTAATTTCCAATCTGAAATCAAGCTGACCACCCTTACAATCTTAGCCAAGAAAATCACACACAGGGTGACTCTTCCATGCAGAAGACAGACTACGAGCTCATCATAATCGGCGGCGGCCCAGCAGGGCTGACCGCCGGATTGTATGCGGCACGCGGCCGTATAAAAGTGACTCTCCTGGAAAAAGGTGCGATTGGCGGCCAAGTACTGGTGACCGATTGGATTGATAATTATCCTGGTTTTGTTGAGGGAGTTACTGGTTTTGATTTAGTTGAAAAGTTAAGCAATCACGCAAAACGCTTTGGCCTGAAAACAAAACAGGTACTGGTCAGCTCAGTAGAGCTCCAGGGACCTGTCAAAACAGTAATTCTTGAAAATGGGGAGAAAATTACTGCTCAAGCAATAATTCTCTGTACAGGAGCACGGCCCGGCAAACTTGGCATCCCTGGCGAAAAAGAACTGGCCGGAAAAGGTGTATCATATTGCGCCACCTGCGATGGTCCTTTTTATAGAGAACAGGAAATAGCAATTGTCGGTGGCGGTAACACGGCTTTACAGGAAGCTCTCTATCTAACAAAATTTGCCTCCAAGGTTACAGTCATCCATCGACGGGATGAGTTTCGAGCAACAAAAATTCTCCAGGAAAAAGCCGTGGAAAATGCGCAAATCAACTTTCTGTTAAGTGCTGAAGTTACAAGTGTTGAGGGTGATACAAGCGGTGTCACCCACCTGAACATTTCTCATAAAAACGATAACTCTTCCACACTCTCTGTCACTGGGGTATTTATTTTTATCGGTACCATTCCAAATAACGAATTGATACCTCAGGATCAACTTGACCTGGACGGTTCCGGCTTCATAAAAACTGGTCCAGAAATGGAAACCAATATACCTGGTGTTTTTGCTGCTGGGGATATTTGCAGTAAAAATTTCAGACAAATTATTAACGCAGCCGGTGAGGGAGCTGTTGCTGAGTTATCTGCTGAACACTATTTAGGTACCCAAGTATAAATCCAACGTCCAATATTGTTTTTATCCGTTACTACAAAATATTTACAGGTTTAATTATGCCCCATTCTTTCCGCCAGAAAACTCTTTTTCGCTTGATCACCTTGGCCTTATGTGTACTTATCCAAACATCTCTGCTTACTGGCTGCAGCAGTATCAATGAAAATCTGGGATTTTCAGAGTCAGAAGACCTGAAATCCGCCGATGATCTGGCAATCGATGCCATGGACTCTTTCAATGTCGGCAGGTATCGTGCTGCCCTGACAGCCTTCGAGGAGATACTGGATCGTTACCCATTCAGTACGCCAGCTATGCTTGCAGAGCTAAAATCAGCCGATTGCCACTATTATCTGGAGGAGTATCAGGAAGCCAAGCTGCTCTACGAAGAATTTAAAGAACGACACCCAACCAATGAAGCCATTCCATATGTTATGTTTCAAATTGCCATGAGTGACCTGAGTCAGACAGACAGAATTGACCGCAATGTTTCAGGAGCGAAATATGCCATAGACTCATTTACAAAACTACTCCGCGCTTTCCCTGACTCTCCATACACTCAAGAGGCAAAAGCCCGCATTCGAGCTGCCAGGGAATTTCTCGTAAATCATGAATTCTATGTTGCTGTTTTTTATATACGTACTGAAAAATATGATGAAGCAAAGCATCGTCTCAAATATCTTCTGACCACATATCCAGACGCAATGATTCAGCCACGGGCAAAGCAATTACTGGATCGCCTGGAAGCCGGAGATCCTCCAAAAATGGGCGTGAACAAATGGCTTCCTGACCTCACAATGCCAGATTTCAATCTTTTTTAAACAAAGAACTCTTCTTCTAGAGAGTGGCTAAACAACCAGAAAAAGGCAAATCCTGGATAAAACAACTTCCAGTTCAAAAAATACAATTTCTCTGTAACACAGAGCTTAAAGGCGCCTTTTGCAGGTTTTAGCCTAGACTGCAACCTGCTCCAGTGAACCATCAAAGGAAACAACCATTGCCCTCACAGGACAAACGGTAACACACAAACCACAGCCCGTGCATTTTTCCGGATCAAAGATAACAGCCATTTCAGGTCGCTGAAGGTGAAGTGCTTCTACAGGGCAAGTTCCTGTACAGGCCCCACACTGAAAACACTTTTCTTCATCCCGCCATATTTTGGTGGCAAGACGCTCAGCCTTTACTCCAAGAGTTTTTAAATAGGCAAGTGACTCTTTAACCTTCTCTTTTTTTCCCTTCAATTCAATGATCAAAATACCCTCTCTCTGGGGCAGGATATCTGCCTTAAGAAGGTTAAACTCAACATCATAATGTTTCACCAGGTGACAGATAATTGGTTGATCACTGGTTTCCTTTGGAAAACGGAAAAAATATATTCTTGTATACATCAATTGCTCCATGCTTCCTTTGGGCCTCTGTGTCCTTTTAAAGGAAGATATATTTGTATTTACATTTCACACTGCTGTCAAAGAGAGGTTTTTTTCTAATAACTGTAGTAAGTTGTCTTTACTTGTATCAGTATCTACAGACAGTAATTCATGGGCTTTCAGCTCACTGGGCATCTCAAAAGATTTTTTCTGAGACACATATATTTCCCAATTTCCATCAGATACTGCCTCAGGGTCCCGGGCCCGCTGAAGAAGACGGTGCTGCACGATAACCTCCGAACAGGTACAAAAAACAAAAACAGCTTCTGCTGCCAAAGATTTGGCAAGTTCCAGGACACGGAAGCGCTCCTTTTCCTTGGAATATGATCCATCCAGAACTACTCCACTTTCGCCTTTTTTGAGACGAGAGCGTGCTTTATCCAGGAGTGCCAGGTACGTCTTTTCAGTAAATTCTGCGGTGTAGATACCGCCGTTAAGCCCTGCCCTGCAACGAGTTTGGGCAGATACACCCACGATTTCCTTACGCACTTCATCGGTGTTGTAACAGGCAAATCCATGACGGCTGGCAAAGCTCTTTGACAAATA
>CAMYOP010000231.1 GCA_947260045.1 uncultured Desulfobulbaceae bacterium | reverse complement strand
TTTGACCATTGGCCTGAAGGGAAACGGTATCAGCACCAATATGGATGATATTGGTGCACGGGTTGAGCTTATCACTCATAGAAACGATAAAAAGAAGTCTGTTCAGACTCTGAGAGCTGGTGAAGGTTTTCTTTCACAGGACAGCAAGTGGCTGCATTTTGGACTTGGAATCAATGATACTGTTGATCATCTCCTTGTCCACTGGCCAGGCGGTGTAAAAGAGAAGTTTTCAAGTATCAGTGTTGATGGTCGCTATACCTTGGTCCAGGGTACAGGAAAAGGGGTTGTATCTTTAGCAAGAGACAGTAATAAATTAGTTTTAACTGCTTCAGTTCCAACCCTTCCTACGCCTTCAGAGCAGGCAAGGATTCCTCTCATGACCAGGTTACCCAAATCGACACTATCTGTTCGATCGTTTGATAAGCTCCCTCAAGTTGTTCAAATAGGAGTAGGAGGACCTGTGTTGGTAACATTGTGGGCAAGCTGGTGCCCAACCTGTAAAGCAGAGTTGATTGAGTTTAAAAAGAGAAAGGACGATTTCCGAGAGGCAGGAATCGGCATCCTTGCCTTAAGTGTTGATGGACTTGGTGATGAACGGGCAGATATTACCAGGGCTCAAAAAATGATGACAGACCTTCAGTTTCCTTTTACTGCAGGATTTGCAAGTCCTGAGTTAATAGGGGAATTCCAGAGTCTTCACAATTTAGTTGTTCCTTTAAAGCATCCTCTCCCTGTTCCCACCAGTTTTCTGATAGATGGGGAAGGACAATTGAGCGTTATTTATAAAGGGAAGGCTGAGGTGGATGATATTCTTCGGGATGGTAAGAATTTAATAAAAGGTCTGTCATTTAATTTGGAATATGCTTCACCCATGGCTGGAAGCACGATAAAAGATAAACATCTGGATAGAGTTGATACAGAAAATAAGGCAAGAACACTTTTTCAACGTGGTATTTCTCTCAGTGATGGAAAAAGATATGATGAGGCTATTTTGTATTATAAGAAGGTTTTAGATATTCGACCTAAATCATATAAAGCTCATTATAATCTTGGAATGTCCTATAGTAATCTTAATAAAGTTGAATCTGCGGTAAATCATCTTGAGCAGGCTATTCAATATAATCCCGACTTTTTGTATGCGTATAAGGCTCTTGGGGGCTTGTATATGCGGCACGGGAAGTATGATAATGCAAAAAAATATTATCTGGATTTTTTGGAAAGCACTCCAGGCAGTGTAGAGGCTATGAGCTCGCTCGGTATTATTGAGGCACGAACTGGTAATCTGTCCAAGGCAGAAGAATATTTACATGCTGCCATCGATGTTGATCCCCGTCACGTTGAAACTAGATATAACCTTGGTGCGGTTTATATGTTGTTAAAAAAATATAAAGAAGCAGAAAAAGAATTTCTGCAGGTCATGTCCACACAACCAAATTACCCTGATGTACTTTTTAACCTTGGATATATGGCTGAGATAGCTGGTGAGAACCAAAGGGCCGTCAATCTTTATACGGGCGAGATACGTAATTTCCCTCAATCATTAAAGGCTATTACCGGCTTGGCAAGATTGTTTGAACAAGCAGGAAACCTCATTGAAGCTAAAAACTACTATACACGTGCAATTGGAATCAAACCAGAATACAAACCAGCTATTGAGGGCCTGGTAAGGCTCAACAATCAAAAGTAATAATAAAGTAATATGTTGTGATTATAATTCTTGGTTTTGTAGGGGATGAGAGCGCAGGCTTGAATGCAATCATTTTGAGAGCTTTTTTAATTAGAGAGGAAAATCATTAAAGGTGTTTTTGTTTTTTTCGTACAGAAATAACCACACCGTATGATCTGACGTCTTTGTTGAAGATTTCACCATGGGCGGCTTCTACAATGTGATCCATTTTTTCTGCCATCTTGTCGTTGCAGAGGAAGTGAAAATCTTGTCCTGCTGTCATGGCTTTAAGACGTGTACCCACGTCTTTGAAGCCCCATCAGCAATCTTTTCGGTAATCTATGTCTATTCGGACTCGTTTTCGCATGGTGGTACCTGTTCAAAAAATCTATTTTTCTCCATTGTATCATAAAATCAGGACGGCAGATGGTGAATGGCAACACCTGCATCCAGTCTTTGTGCCTGTTCAATTACTCGTTTGTGGTGTGTGAATAAAATGATCTGGTTGGTGCTGCCTAATTTCTGAAAGGTCTTGAGGGTTGCCTCTGATCTGGCGTCATCAAAGTTAATAAGAATATCATCTACTATAAAGGGTATGGCTTCGGTGTTTTGGGAGCGATGCTGCAGGGTCGCAAGGCGCAGGGCAAGATAGAGTTGATCACGGGTGCCTGTTGACATGGAGGTGACATCGAGTTTATCTCCGTTAGGTCTGACTCCCATCAATATTGGTCCTCCTTTATCATCCATGTCGGTACTCAAGCCTGTAAAAGAATTCAGAGTCAGCTCGCAAAATAGCTTGGCGCCGACCTGGAGGACTGGATCCTGGTTTTCCTGACGATACCGTTCCATTTCATTTTTAAGCAGAGAAATTGCCATTTGCAGGCGTATATATTTCTCTGTCTGATTGCGCATCTTGAGTAAGTTATATTCCCTTTCTTCTGCTTTTCTGGCCGCCTTTTCATTTCCATCCATTCTGCGCAGCTCGGAGAGTTCTGTTGCCCTGCGTTCAAGTAGTGAGCGAATATCAGGATCAAGCTCCTCTTCCAGCCGTTTATTGAGAGAATGGATCTGGCCTGGTAAGGCGTCAGGGTCAGTATTTTTTACCAACTCCTCAAGGGATTGAAGATCGGTTCCACCGCTGAGATGAATAAGATCGTTTTCAACATCAATTTTCTGGGCATAAAGTTTGGTATACAGGGCGGCCTTTTGAATGTATTTTTCCATTTCTTCCCCATTTTTACAGTCAGCTGCATCATAGAGTGTTTTGATTTCAGCTGTATAAGCGTCCAGCTCTTTTTCACAGAGCTCAACTTCAAGGCTGAGGTCATGAATTTCCTGCTCATAGTTTTGCAGCAGGATGGCATTCTGCCGAGCTCCTGCAAGTCGGGCCCGTAACTCAGAAATTGATTGTTCAGGAGGACTGTTCTGCAAATCGGGAGCCACTTCTTCCAGGATTTTGGCAAGGGTCTGGCTAAAGGCATCTTTGTCTCTGTCAATTCCTTGAAGCCTTTTGCCAAAGTCCCGAGCTTTCTCTAACAAATTATAAACCTGCAGAAGGATGTCCAGCATATCCAGAGCTTCAACAGCTGTGGCAGGGGCAAGGTTTCCCAGAAGAGAGGCCACCTGTGACCAGTCCTGCTGGAGCTTCAGCTCTTGTTTGTGCAAAGCTTCACTCTCTGCATTTATGGAGTTTTGACGGTTTTCAGCGGATGCTTTTTCTTTACCAAGCAGGAGGAGCCTATTGGCAAGCCCCTGTTGCTGCAGCTGAAATTGTTCACAGGCAAACAGAATTGGAGTGAGTTTGTTATCTGGAAAATTCGAAACCTTAAAATCACCTGACTGGAGGGGTAGAGTGTTGAAGAGCATTGCACGTGCCTTCTCCACTTTTTGCTCCAAGAGCATGATTTCCGCCTGGAGTGTTTCAAGTTCTGAAACTCTGACACGTAACGTATCGCATGTGCTGGTCCAGGCCATCATTTCCGTCGGTGAAAGAGGGATTATTCCAAGAGAGCTCCACAGTTTTTGCCAGTCTTTTTTCAGAGCATTTTTTTTCTCAAGAAGAGCTTTCTCCTGGCTTTTCAGCCTGCCAAGCGATAGACGAAGTGATTCGAGTCTTGTTTGAAAAGCGGCGTAGGTATGCACTTTATCAGCTTCTCTTCGCAGGCGATCGGAAATTTCGTCACTTTTTATTTTCTTCTGCTCAAATGCAGCAAAAAGTTGCGTCTTTTCTTCTGATTTTGTTGGGTTGGTATCAGTGGCTCCTGGGCCAAGATTGTTTTTGATTTTTTGCCAGAGAGCATCACGCAGCTTTCTCGCTTCAAACAAATCATGCTCGGATATGACTCCATGGCCAAGCTCCATGTTTTTCAGCTTTTCCAGTACAGTTGCCTGTTCACTTATATTTGTTTCCAGGTCTCGTCTAATGAGGGAATATGCTTGTTCAAGTTTGTTTAATTCACTGGAAAAACGGTTGATGGTTTCCAGCATGGGCAGTTTAAGCTGGGGGAGTTCATGCAAGTCACCATTCCAGAGCCCTAGTTGCA
Source organism: uncultured Desulfobulbaceae bacterium (assembly GCA_947260045.1). Classification (GTDB taxonomy): domain Bacteria; phylum Desulfobacterota; class Desulfobulbia; order Desulfobulbales; family Desulfobulbaceae; genus CAMYOP01. The sequence continues at coordinate 1,140 of CAMYOP010000231.1, read as the reverse complement.
ACATGTCGTTTTGCAGATTTTTTTTCAAACCCAGCAAACGTTGATTTTTTCGTTCCAGCTCACCATCGATGTCACCTAGACTTCTTGCCTCCATTATGCATTGGCTCAATCCTGCATCGTGATGCAAGGTGGGCAGTTTTTTGAGTTCTGTAGCAATTGAAGAAAGCTGTTGCGTTGTTTCAATGTGCTGTTTCTCAAGGTCTTGTTTTTTGCTGAGCAGCTTGTCCTGGATTTGGGCCAGGTGTTGGACGTTTTTTTTCTTCAGGAGAAACGGCTGCAGGCTATGAAAATTTTCTATGTGGAGCTTGGGTCGAGGGCGATCCTGCATGGCTTTTTTGTAGGCACCATAATCCTGACTGACTTGATCAACCATTTCTGCCATGGCAAGCAATTTGTTCTGGCTTGGAATCGCTTTCTTTTTATCAAGCAGGGAATTTCTCCTGGTGCTGGCATGGAGTAATTTTGTCTGGCATCCCTTTTTATCGTGCTCCAGAGCATGGTATTTTTCCGCAAAATTATCAGGGAGTAACAAAACAGTGCCCAGAGTATCGATCTCCTGACGTAACTTTATAAGGCGGGTTATCCCAGGTGTAGCCCGTTGGATGCGTTCAAGTTTTTGCAGTTCGGAATAGACCTGTAGGCGGTGATTTTCTTTTTCCTGAAGAGAATGTTCCAGCTCCTTAAGCGTTTGGTGATGTGCTGTCCAGATACCTGGATCAAGGGAGGCCTCACGGATTTCTTTATTGAGGTCACGGTGTATTCGAATGGACGAGTTGATAAGTGGTTTGCTACCACTCGCTTTAAACAGCTGTCCACTTTCAAGGATCAATTGATCAAGCACTTTGTGGAGTGATGCGATACCTGTTCCTGCAGAAAAAAGTGCCTCTCCTAATTCCCCTTTTGAGGCGAGTATTTCATCGCCACCCATGACCAGGCTGGTATGATCAATGGCATGTAAGGTTTCAAAAAGAGCAAGGTCGAGTCCCTGCAGATAGGGTTTGAGAATACTGGAATCAAGAATACTGTCATCAGCAGCAATAAGGTCTGCTTTTCGTTTTTTTCGCCTGAAAAAGGTGAGCTCTTCACCGTTAGCAAGGGCTAAAGATCCTCCAACCAAAAGCTGTTTGCCGGGATGAATAA
>CAMYOP010000230.1 GCA_947260045.1 uncultured Desulfobulbaceae bacterium | reverse complement strand
GACTGGTCTGCCATAGTCAAACTCCTGGAAAAATGAGCGATTTAGCAAAGAGCTTTTCAAGAGGCTATGCCTGCCTTGCTGCCTGGTCAGAACTTCTGGACAAGATCAATGTTTTCCCTGTGGCTGATGCCGATACTGGCACGAATCTCCGAATCAGCCTGACACCTTTTCGTATTTGTGGTGGCGAAATATCAACAGTCCGTGAGCAGTTAGCACGCTGCGCGACTGGCAATTCAGGAAATATTGCGGCTGCTTTTTTTCGGGAATTTTGCCTGGCAGAAAGCTTTGAGGATCTTGCCCAAAAAACTGCCGCAGGCAATGAAAAGGCTTGGCAGGCTCTTGCTGATCCGTGCGCTGGAACCATGCTTACGGTTTTTGACTGTCTTGCAGACGCCCTCAAATCCCATACCGACTTGACCTCCTGTTACCTGCCAATACGTATGGAGTTGCAAAAGGCCGTTTTGGAGACTGCTCAGATTCTTCCTGATCTTCAAGAAGCAGGTGTCGTGGACTCTGGAGCTCTGGGTATGTTTGTCTTTTTTGATGGTTATTTCAGGCAGCTCTCCAGCTACCAGGGCAGCAATGAATCAATTTTTGATCTTTTTGCAGGGAAATTGGCAATAAAGCCCTCTTTTCAGCCCCAACAAAGTGATTCTTATTGTGTTGATGTGCTTGTCGCCCTGGATGATCAGCAGGCTATATCAAGAGACAGTATTGCAGCTCTGGGAGAAAGTGCGGTAGTGGTCCAGGATGAATCCTTGCTGAAGGTACATCTTCACACCCCAGACCCATCCCAGGTGCGTGGACACCTGGGCTCATTTGGTGATATCCTCCAATGGTCTGATGAAAAAATTGATCAAGGTGATGAAAGGTCTAGGGAAGATGTAACAGCTAAGCAAGCACTCCATATTATAACTGACGCAGCCGGATCAATTACTCGGGAAATGGCTGTCAGAAATGCAATAAGCCTGCTGGACAGCTATATTGTTGTTGGCAATATATCAAGGCCTGAAAGCCTTTACAGGCCAGAACAGCTGTATCCACTGATGCGTGGAGGCACAAAATTTACTACCGCCCAGGCTTCAAACTTTGAGAGACATCAGCATTATCAGAATATCTGCAGGCAGTATGGCCCCTGTCTGTATCTTTGCGTAGGTTCTGCCTTTACAGGAAATTATACCATTGCTGCAGCCTGGAAAGAGGAAAATGATCAAGACAACCTGCTGACAGTGCTTGATACTGGGGCTGCATCCGGACGACTTGGGCTCATGGCCCTGCTGACTGCCAGATATGCGGTAATGACCGATTCACCGGCTGAGCTTGTCTCTTTTGCCAGGCGAATGATTGTCTCATGTGCAGAGTATGTTTTTATTGATGAACTGAAGTATTTGGTTGCTGGGGGGCGCCTTTCAAAAGCCAAAGGTTTTTTTGCTGATTTATTTCATATGAAGCCAGTTATCAGTCCTCACAGTGACGGTGTGCGTAAAGTTGGTGTTGTCCGGAACCAGGAGGGGCAGTTGGCTTTTGCCTTGGAGAAGCTTTCTAAAGAGCTTGATAGGACAGGTGAGTCAGTGATCTTATTACAGTATTCAGATAATGAACAGTGGGTATGTGGGCTTGTACGGGAGAAGATAGAAGGCTTGTTCCCAGAGGCGGAGATTATTGTGCTGCCCCTCTCTTTAACCTCAGGAGTGCATATGGGGCCGGGGACCTGGTCCATGGCCTTTGTTGATACTCCATTTACGTAAGTTTTTAAGGGTATTTATTTTTGTTGAAAGCAGCTGTTATAATTCCTGTCTATAATCATGGCACTCAGGTTGGAGCAGTAATCCGCCAAGCTTTGCAGCTTGCTTTACCAGTCTATGTGGTTGATGATGGCTCAGATGATTCCACCCATGAGATGATTACTTCGATACCTGGGGTTAGGGTGCTGCAACATGCTGTTAATAAAGGGAAAGGTGCTGCTCTTCTGACTGGTTTTCGGGCTGCTTTACTTGATAATTGCAACTACGGAATTTCCATTGATGGAGATGGTCAGCATAATCCAGGAGATGTGAAAGCCTTGCTTGCTGCAGTTCATGGTGACAAGCGCTGTATTGTTCTTGGCAGGCGTCAGGGGATGGAAGGGGAAAATGTGCCTTGGACCAGTAAGTTTGGTCGCAAATTTTCCAATTTCTGGGTCTGGGTTTCTGGTGGCCCGCTGGTAGAAGACTCTCAATCAGGATTCAGGCTTTATCCTTTACCAGAGGTTATGGAGCTAGGTGTGCAGGCCAGGAGGTATCAGTTTGAAGTGGAAATATTGGTCAAGGCAAAGCAGCAGGGAATCGATATTTTGGAAGCACCAGTGCGGGTTGTGTATCAGGCAAAAGGAGAACGGGTGAGTCATTTTCGGCCCTGGCTTGATTTCTGGCGAAATTCTGCGGTGTTCACCAGGTTGATAATTGCCCGTATTTTTCGGACCTTTTGAGTATGAATACCTTGTGGTATAAGCTGCTCGTTCGCACTGCCACCCTTTGTGGCTCATGGTTTTTTGTACTGGTTTCACGGATTATTGCCGCCGGCTTTTTTGTTTTTTCTCCTCGGGTTGCCGAGAGCCGCCGTTTTTACGCTATCCTCTATCCTCATAAAGGAAAACTCTATCAGTTCTGGTGCACTTTTAAGCAGTATCAAAATTTTACAACTATACACTTGGACAGGTATCTGGCCAGGCAGGCAGAGACAACGACCTTTACTTCTCAGGGCTGGGAAAAACTTGAGGCGGTTATTGGTAAGCAGGGTGGCGTTCTTCTCATGTCACATCTTGGTAACTGGGAAATGGCTGCAACCTTACTCAAAAAGCAAAGAGATGACCTGAAGCTTCTGCTCTATATGGGCATAAAAGAAAAAGAAGGACTTGAGCGGCTCCAAAAAGATGCTCTGCGTCAATCAGGGGTATCTATTATTGGAGTAGATCAGGAGGATAATTCCCCTTTTTCCGCTGTGGAAGGGATCAGGTTTTTACAGTCAGGGGGATTGGTTTCCTTGGCGGGTGATATAGTCTGGCGCAGTGATCAGCGCAAGGTGCGTGTTTCTTTTCTGGACCGCGATGCCTATCTGCCCGAGGCACCATTTGTTTTTTCCCTGGTATCAGGGGCACCACTTTTTGTGTTTTTTGCCTTTCGCAGGGGAGAAAACAATTATCATTTTTCCCTGTCAGATCCCATTATAATCCAGCCGAAATCACGTCAGGAGAGACAAGCAGCCATTTCACAAGCTGCCCAGCAGTATGCCGACCTGCTGGAACAATCACTGCGCCAGCATCCTTTTCAATGGTACCATTTTGATCGATTTGTTCATTAAATGGTACCGTTTCTTTTCTCTATTTCCTTTTGAAATTGCATGAAACTGTGTACTATTGAGGATTGATCGTAGCGAGAGCTATTGCATATGAATACCCGCAACGCTTAGTTTATTTATAAGAAGGTGAGATCTGATATTCTTTCCATTCTCTAATAGATTATTTTTCCGTTATTATTCGGGAGACAGAATAATTTTCGCTGATAATACGCGAAAAAAATTCGGTCCCCTTAGGCTTAGGAAAAATTTAGGTAAGCGCAAGACTCCGATCTGTCTCCCGATGTTAACTGAGTTTTAGTGGTAATTACATAGATTTTTTATAATATTTTACTATAAATCACATTATGACCAGAGATGAATTACAAGATAAAATCATAACAATCCTGACAGAAGATTTTGAATTTGAACAGCCAGGCTTAGACGATAACTTGCGTGATGACCATAATTTTGACAGTATTGATGCCATCGAACTGCTTGGTAAGATAGAACTTATACTCGGTGTTTCTCTTTCCCGTGAGGAAAAAGAAAAAGCCATGACCATCAGGACCATTAACGATATCGTCGACTATATCGAAACAATCGAGAATTCTCGAAACAAGTAAAATACAATAATCAGCTAGGCATGAAACGACGCGTTGTCATTACAGCATCTTCCGCCATTACGCCCATTGGCTATGATAAAAACGAGATCATCCACAGTTTGCGACAGGGCAAATCTGGGGTTGCTCCTCTGCGTGATGATGGGCTTTTAACCAAGCATATTCATTCCCATGTTTTCGGCACTGTTGATTATCCCATTGATTATGGTTTTAAACGACATTTTACAAAAACCATGGGGCCTGTCGCTTTTTATGCCTGTCAGGTTGCTAAAGATGTTTTGGAGAGCTCAGGCCTGGAGGAGGATTTTATCACTTCAGGACGCCTGGGCGTCGCCTTTGGCTCAACCCATGGCAGCCCGACGGTCCAGCGTGATATATATAAAACATTTTTTAATGATCTTGATTCAAAATTTTCCTCCATTGGCGCTGTTGATTATCTTCGTTCCATGGTGCACACAACAGCCGTAAACATTACCAGAATGTTTGGTATTACCGGTCGAATTATTGCTTCATCCACGGCTTGCACTACCAGCAGTCAGTCCATCGGTTTTGGTTATGAAATGATCAAATATGGTATGCAGGATGCCATGATCTGCGGTGGGGCAGATGAGTATGACACTACCACTGTAGCGGTCTTTGATAATCTGCTTGCCTGTTCTGTAAATTTTAATGAGACTCCAGAATGTACGCCGCGCCCCTTTGATACCAAACGTGATGGCTTGGTGGTGGGTGAGGGCGGCGGTGCAGTCCTTCTGGAAGAATATGAATCAGCTAAAAAGCGCGGAGCAAACATCCTTGGTGAAATCATTGGTTTCTCCTGCAATAATAATGGCGGAGATCTGATTCTGCCAAATCTTGACGGCATTACGGCCACCTTAAAGCTTGCCTTGAAAGATGCAGAGATTCAGCCAGGTGATGTTGATTTTATCAGTGCCCATGCCACAGCAACCAAAATGGGTGACGTTATTGAGGCCCAGGCAATTGATGCTGTGTATGGAGATGGACCGCTCGTTACTGGTTTAAAGAGTTATATGGGCCACACCATGGGCACCTGCGGAGTGATCGAGCTGATTTTGACCATGTACATGATGGAACAGAATTTTATTGCTCCCACTTTAAATTTAGAGAATGTGGATGAGCGTTGCAGTATGCTGCGACACACCCGTGAATTGACCGGTACCACAACAAGAATAGCTGCAATTCAAAATTTTGCCTTTGGTGGAGTGAATACCTGCCTGCTTCTAAAAAATGGTAGAGACCTTAACGCATAACAGAAGCTTCCTGGGTACCATGTTAAACAGATTTATTGATTGCATCGTGACCCTTATCTGTTGGTCCTGGTTTATTTTTGGCTTTATTTTCTTTTTTTCCTGGGCGTATGCTGCAGCGGTCCTGTTTTCAAAAAATACAGAGCGCAGCTTCCAGCGTCTAAACAGTCTTTTTTTTCAAATATTTTTTCGTATTGTCAGGCTGACATCTCCCAGTCACAGTATAGAAATAGATGAGGATGTGGCTGCAATCGGGTCAGCAGTCATCGTCAGTAATCATCTTTCTTACCTGGACCCCTTACTTTTGATTGCTTTGTTTCCGCGCCACAGGACAATTGTCAAAACCAGGTTTTTCACTAGCTTTGTTTTTGGATGGATTATTAGGAAATCAGGTTACTTACCTGCAAGCAGTGAAGGGCGATTTTCCAGCTTGATGATCAAGCAGATGGACAGTATGGAATCTTACCTGAAAGAAGGTGGTAACCTTTTTGTTTTTCCTGAAGGCACCAGGAGTCGGGACGGAAAAATCGGTTCATTAAACAAGGGGGCTTTGAAGATTGCACGCTTGTCCAAGGCACCAATTTATGCCTTGCAGATTGACAACACCGATACATTATTTACACCTGGGAAGTTTTTTTTCAATACCAGGATAAAAAATCAAATCACAGTGAAGCTCATAGATAGTCTCCATCCAGAATACGATCATAATCCTCCTTCAACCTCGCAACTTGAAGACTGGGTACATATGGCTTTTGCCAAGAGTCTAAAATGAAAGTTGTTTTGTTCTCCATGCCCGATGTGGCACCGATCATTATTCATGAGACTGCAGTCCATCTGCCAAATCATGGAATTGCCAGCATTGGTGGCAATATTGATGGGGAACATGACGTTTTCCTTGTTGACCTGGTACGTAAAAGACGCTCGCTCAAGAAATATATTACTAAAATAATAAGCAAAATTGAGCCTGATCTGGTTGGTCTTTCCGCCATGACCTGGCAGTACGATACCTGTGTCAAGATAGCCCACCTGATAAAAGAGCTGCGCCCAGAGGCGAAAGTTGCCATCGGCGGTTACCACGCCACTCTGCTGTATGAAGAGATAGCAGTCTCCGATGAATCAAGGTGGATTGACTTCATGGTTCGGGGTGAAGGAGAGGAAGTTTGTAGACGATTAGTAAATACTCTTGCTGGCAGCGATAATTTGTCGGATATTCCATCGCTTTCCTATAAAAAGGATGGTCAATTTATCCATAATCATCTGTCTGAAAATCTCGACCTCAGCACCTTGAAACTGCCCATAAGGGACAAGCGAAGGCTTACCTGGGGCTACCACATGGTACACTCCAAAATTGAACTTATTGAAACTTCACGTGGTTGTACCCGTTCGTGTAATTTTTGTTCTATGAAGCATATGTACGGGCGAACTTTCAGAACATTTCCTATCAGCAGGGTGCTTGCTGATATTGACGATATTTATTTTAATAAGAAAACGAGATCAATATTCATTACTGATGATAATATCGTGTTAAACTCTTCCAGGGTCATGGAACTATGCGATGCTATAATCAGTAGAAAGTATAAAGGTTTGAAAATTTTTGTTCAGGCTGATTGCGTCTCCATGGCCAAAAACGAGGAAATGGTTGCCAAAATGGCAGCAGCTGGATTTCGCTCTGTTTTTCTTGGTATTGAAAATGTGTCCAAAGAAAATCTGAGTGCTGCTGGCAAAGGTGATATCGTCGCTTACTCAAAAAAAGCCATTGAAAACTGTCATAAGCACGGCATGATGGTGATTGGCGGCCTGATTTTTGGTTTTCCTGAAGATGCTGAAGATTCAATCAGGGAAAACTATGAGTTTTTCAAGTCCATTGATGCCGATGCCGCCTATTGTCAGATTTTAACGCCCTATCCCAAAACAGAGATACGCGAACATCTTTTGGCGCAAAACTTGGTGAGCAACAAGACAGATTTTAAAAAATATAATGGTTTATGGGCCAATGTGCGGACAAATCACCTCGATTCAGAGCAGCTCCAGTATCAATTTTGGTATCAGCGCCAGCAGGTTTTGGGCTGGTGGAAACCTTCTGCAAAGGTCAGACGTCTCGGTTGGTTGTGGATAGCAATCTGGCGTTTCATTTTTAAGCCTCTGTTAAAAATTCATTACAGACAAGTGATGAAAAAACATGGATGGGCTGGCCGCTACCGCATAGAAGTTGAACGCTGGGAAAACATGAATCGATTTCAAGACCTTGAGGGGTATTAACCTAGATGCAAATATATAATCTCGAATTTACCGAGCAGGAAATCCGTGAGGCAGTGGCCGCGGACAAACTGCTTTCCATGGAGATCGAATTCAGCCGGATCTGTAATTTTCGTTGCTCATACTGTTATGTTGAGGAAAAAGCTAAATGCACCCACGAGCTCTCAAGAGATGAAATCAAAGATGTTATTCTCCAGGCCAAAGAATTAGGAGCCCGAAAAATTATTATCCTGGGTGGTGAACCTTCGATTTACCCCCACCTGGTTGAAATGCTAGAGTTTCTAGGCAAAGAGGGACTCGAAATCGAAATGTTTACCAATGGTTCAGGGATTGATAAGGACCTTGCCCAGGTTCTGGCCAGGGAAAAAGTGCGGGTTGCCTTGAAGCTTAATTCCAGAAATGAGGAGATTCAGGATCATCTGGCAGGGAAAAAGGGCGCATTCCAAATGATCAATAAGGCCCTGGCTGCATTGAAAGAGGCTGGCTATCCTTCTCAGGAACTATTTTTGGCAATCAGCACTGTCATCTGCCGCCAAAATATCAAAGAATTACCCGCAATGTGGCAATGGCTGCGGGTAGAAAAGATCGAGCCTTATTTTGAGGTGATCACTC
>CAMYOP010000229.1 GCA_947260045.1 uncultured Desulfobulbaceae bacterium | reverse complement strand
AGATCTCGAGCTGATTTTATAGCCAAAATGGGTATTGTTGAGGAAGAAACAGATGAATCAATGTATTGGTTGGAGTTACTTACAGAGTCAAAAGTAATCAACCACCGGCAAAGCCGGTGGCTTTATGAGGGCCCCCTGAAGGGGCCTGTGTTTAATCAAATTCAAGGTCTAGTTGACGCTTGTCGGTTGCTTCCTGGTTCTTGATATATTCTCGAACCTGTTTTTCGTCCAAACCGACTGTACTCACAAAATAACCTCGTATCCAAAAATGTTTGCCTGTTGTCTTGGCCTTGCTAAATTCTCGGTGCAATCGAATAGCGCTTTTGCCTTTCAGGAAACCTATAACATGGGAGATACTAAATTTCGGAGGCACACTCAAACAGACATGAACATGATCTGACATCGCATGACCTTCGAGAACGTCTACACCCTTTTGGCGGCACAACTCATTAATAATTTCGCCGAGCCTTCGTCGTAATTCACCATATAGCTTCTTACGGCGATATTTCGGCACCCAGACTACATGATATTTGCACTCCCACTTGACGTGTGATAGGCTTTGATAATCTCTCATTTATACCTCCTTCTTGTTGCTTCCCTAGGGGGCCCTCAAGAAGGGGGTATATCACTGCTGACCGGCAAAGCCTATTAGGATCACACCAGCATAGCTGGTGGTTTAATGTTTTAATTAATATAGCTGTTGTGTATTGTCATGGTGGTGGCAACTTATGTTGACTTTTACTGTCAACTGTGCGATTCAAGATGATGGCAAGAACTGAACCGCTGCGCGGAATTGTACAAGTCCTACCCTTTGGAGTTCCGAACAGTCTGATACCCTTTTATCATTTTTTACCCATAAAACAATCGAAAAACACCCCCCTGGTCGTTAAGATATTTCAGTCCATTTGATTTATCAATTCAACCAAGGAGGTGTTGTTATGAGTAGTAGTCTTAGAGATCAGTTGATCGACCACATGACCCTGAATGGCTTTTCCGAATGTACCAAGAGAAGCTATGTCACCGGTGTTAAAGGATTGGCTAAATTTTACAACCGTCCACCTGACGTTCTAACAAATGAAGAGGTTCATCTCTATATCCGTCATCTTATCATGGAACGGAAGGTAAACTGGCACACATGCAATAATTATCTATCAGGCATTATCTACTTCTACAAGAATATTTGTCATTGGGAAAATGTAGAACGCTTTGGAATCCCACCACGACCCCGCCAGAAGAAATTGCCAATAACACTCAGTATTGAAGAAGTAAAACGGTTGCTTTCAGTTGTCATCAACCTAAAACATCGAGTTTTGCTTAAAACTGCTTACAGCGCTGGTCTAAGAGTTAGTGAACTGATTAGCTTAAAACCGCATCACATTGAAAGCGATCCTTCAAGAATGCTGATCCGGGTAGAACAAGGCAAAGGCAGGAAAGATAGATACACACTTCTTTCCAAAGAACTGCTTGGAGAATTAAGGCAATACTTTCGTAAGTATCAGCCTGAAAAGTGGTTGTTTACTGGCTATAAACAGGGGGAGCACCTCTCTTACGCTGCTGCCCGAAAAGTTTTCATGGTCAATAAAAAAAAGCCGGCATAACCAAATCCTGCTGCATTCATTGCCTCCGTCACAGTTTTGCAACCCACCTCCTTTACCAGGGAACAGACCTTTACACAATCAGTCGTCTCCTTGGGCATAAGTCGATAAAAACCACGACAATATATCTTCATATAATCCCAGAGAGATTTGCCATACTCGAAAGCCCTCTCGATACGTTCAAACTTGAACAGGAGGGTGACAAATGAAGCAGCCCCTTACTGTGTCAAATCGGAAAAATCACCTTGAGGTCGCTGATGTTTTCCATTTTTATGGTGAGCAATATCGACAATCTCATAACCAACCATATGAGCAGATTAAAGTCATGCGCCATATTCAGGCATGCCGCACCGCATCACTTGGTGGACATGTCGAGCAATGCAACGAGTGCGGTTTTGAGAGAATTTCCTACAATTCTTGTCGGGATCGGCATTGTCCAAAGTGTCAAACCATGACAAAGGAGAGGTGGCTTAATGATCGCAAAGCAGAGCTTCTCCCCTGTGGCTATTTTCACCTTGTCTTTACTCTACCTCATACGCTTAACCCAATTGTACTCTGCAACAAAAAAATCATGCTTGCCATTTTGTTTGCAGCCGTCAACGAAACTTTGCAAGCATTCGCCAATGATCCTCAATGGCGCCTTAATGGACAACTTGGCATTATCGCCGTGCTGCATACATGGAGTCAAAACCTGTTGGATCATTTTCACCTCCACTGTCTTGTCCCTGCTGGTGCATACTCAACAGCACAGAACAAATGGACTCCAGCAAGAAAATCCTTCCTGTTCAGGATAAAGTCGCTGGCAAAGGAGTTCAGAAAACGTTATCTGCGCAAGCTGGAGAAAGCCTACCAGAAAAATGAACTTATCTTCCCTGGAAAAACGGCATCCATTGGTGCCCAAAAAGCATTTGGGGAAATGTCACAAGAACTCTCAGAAACTGACTGGATAGCCTATGCCAAACGACCCTTTGCTGGGCCGGAACAAGTTCTTGAATATCTTGGTCGATATACACATCGGGTTGCAATATCAAACAACCGTATTATCTCCATCGACAACGGCATGGTCGCCTTCACTTATAGAGACCGAAGGAGTAAAAACGAAAAGAAGACAATGTCACTGAACGCTGATGAGTTTATCCGGCGTTTTCTTTTACATGTCTTACCTAAAGGCTTCATGAAGATCAGGTATTTTGGTTTCCTGTCCAATATCAAGAAGAAAAAATACATTCCAATAATTAGACAACTCATTAAGCCGATGGTGAAACTACTGAGGAAAATCAAAGAAACTGTTCAACAGATCATGCTCCGGGTGACCGGAATAGATATCATCTGTTGCCCCCAATGCAAAAAAGGGGAAATGAGAAAAATCAAAAAACTACCCAAGCTGGCCTGGGATACGTCGTAACTGCTTTGATACGATTCAATTTGTTGTCTGCGGAGAAAACTGCCAGTTGGTGGAAAGGGATAAGTGCGCCCGAGATTGATCTATTTCAGAAAAAAATAAGAGGACAGGCAATTTGAGCCTTCTTTATTGAAAGGAAAAACAACTCTATGATTTGAGGCTTTCTTCCAGGGGTGATTTTAGCCCAGTAATACTCTTTTTAATCGACAGAAAATCCCGCCTAAAGTATACAATCCCCATAGGATCTGTTCATGGCCGAACCGACGGTGGAGCTGGTACAGTTCTTACGTTTTATCAACAATTGCGCTGAAGTTGACCCAACATAGAGACATATGTCAACTTCAGCTATCTATCGTAATGCTGAGCCATTCAGTTGGGCGCAACAATTGATAAAACGCTATTTAGTGGTATCTTAACTTTATAATGGCCGGCAAAATAGATCTGGCCCAGTTATCAGCAAGGCGAGCAATATGTAAGGGAAAACAAAATTAACTTATTAAATTAACTCCTTACCCTTGTCCACTTCAGTACAGAATAATTTCAAACTATTTTTTCTGATCGTCAAGTGCTTCTACTAGACCCCTCAATTTCTACTTTACCAAAAAAACTATTTACCAAGACGAGGTATTGATCTTATTGCTATTGCAATTTACACTACCATTCTGTTAGTTTAGGATAACACCCTAAGTTAAAATAAAAGCATTTCTTATTTTAAGTTCACATGAAACGAAAACTCCAGGGTCAATATTTTACAGTATCGACTGTGGGGGAGAAAGTACAAGCCTTTGTTCCGACTCCTCTCCCGCCGTCACCTCCAATTGAGTGGTCAGCAGAACTGCGGTATAAATTCGACCAGGCATTGCTGGCCCTTGGTCGATTAGACAGCGTTTCAACTTTATTACCTGATACCTCTCTCTTTTTATACATGTACGTCAGGAAAGAGGCTGTTCTTTCTTCGATGATAGAAGGAACACAGTCATCTTTATCTGACCTTCTACTGTTCGAGCTTGATCAGGAGCCAGGAGCACCGCTAAATGATGTTCAAGAAGTAAGTAATTATGTTGCAGCCTTGTTCCATGGTCTGTCACGATTGAAAGAAGGTTTTCCTTTGTCACTGAGACTTATAAAAGAAATACATAGTGTTTTGTTGACTAAAGGCCGCGGCAGCAACCAGACCCCCGGTGAGTTTAGAATCAGTCAGAACTGGATTGGAGGGACTCGTCCTGGAAACGCTGCTTTTGTTCCACCACCGGCTGAACAAGTGATAGAGTGCATGGGCAAACTGGAACTGTTCCTGCATGACCAGCCTGAGCCAACAACGGTCCTGTTGAAAGCAGCTCTTGCCCATGTCCAGTTTGAAACCATTCACCCATTTCTGGACGGAAATGGTCGTCTTGGCCGACTGTTGATCACATTACTTTTATGCGAACAAAAAGTTCTTAAGGAACCCATGCTCTATCTTAGTCTCTATTTTAAAACCCACAGACAATATTACTATGATTTGCTCAATAATGTTCGATTGACGGGGGACTGGGAAGCATGGCTTGATTTTTTTGCTGAGGCTGTCATCTATACTGCTACTCAGGCTGTTGAGACCGCTCAACAATTGCATGAACTCTCAAATGAAGACCGTGAAGAGATTAGTAAACTAGGTAGA
>CAMYOP010000228.1 GCA_947260045.1 uncultured Desulfobulbaceae bacterium | reverse complement strand
ACGATAATGATCTTTTTATCAATGCCTTGCAGCGACGATTTCTATCCCGAGGTGAATTGACGACCAGACCAAAACACCATAGTGGTCTCGGCCTGCCCTGTTACACCACTGTTACTTCACCAATTAGACGTTTCCTGGACCTGGCTGTCCAACATCAACTTGGCAGCCTCATAAGGGCTAAAGGTGTATTGTTTTCAGAAAGTGATTGTCGCAACTTTATCAGTAAAATAGGCGAAAATCTGTCAAGAGCAAATGGAATCAGGCAACAAAGGCATCGTTACTGGGTCCTTCGTTATCTGGAAAATACTGCGGGGAAAAAGATAAACGCTCTTGTTATAAACCGTGGCCCAAATAGAATTACCTTACTGCTTACTGACTGCCTGTTGCATGTTGATCTCCCCGTAAACCCTGCATTTCCTGTTGCCCAAGGCGATACAATCAAAGTTAAGTTGGCAAGAGTCAATGCTCTTGATAATGTTTTAAGAGTTGAATGGGCATGATTGGCAATAGTACTAAGTCTCCTTTTTATCTCTTTTCTTCTGCACCAAGCCTTTTCACCTATAACTGAGACTATCATCTCTGTAGTGCAATTCCAAACTGCAGACCATCCCCTCGACACTACCGGGAAACATCTTTTTATTTCAGATACTTAAATCAATACTGTTAAAATTATACAAATCTAATTTTGACAAGACATAGAGCAGACAACTATAATCAGTATAGATTGAATCTTGCTAGGAGATAGCAGGTAGTGACTGTGCTACGTATATTTCCTTTAATAATATAGATCATTACAGATAATGAAAATCCCTTTTCTGTTTAACAAAGCGACTGAAGAACAAAGTGAAAGCGTTAGTTCGCTCCACAATTTAACCGACCTATCTAATCCTGAGTTTCTTCGCTCTATTTTAGATAATTTAGACGCAGCTGTCTTTGTTGCTGATAGAGAAAATAATGAAATTCTCTATGCAAACAAGACCACCTATGATTTGTTTGCTGATCCAGAGGGACATATATGCTGGCAGACCATTCATGACAACCTTGATGGCCCATGGGAATCCTACCCAAAAGAAGATTTAACCAGGCACAACGGGAAACCAAAAGTTGGAGCCTGTCGTGAATACTATGATAATAAAAAAGACACCTGGTACGACATCTGTGAACAATTTATCACCTGGGAAAACGGAAAAAAGGTACTGCTTAAAATTGCCCATGATATAAAAAATACCGTTGACCTGAGACAAACAATTGAAAAAGGGAAACAGGAATGGGAAGGTGCTTTTGATATTATTAACGATGCGATAACCATCCATGACAGTGACTTTAACATCATTCGCGCCAATAAAGCAGCCGCTGACTTGCTCGGAACATCTATCCAACAGATATTAGGGAAAAAATGTTTTTTTTCCTATCATGGTACAAAATGTGCTCCCAGTAATTGTCCCAGTTGTGTGACTAAAAATACTGGTGAGAATACAATTACAGAGATTTACGAACCATATCTCGGCAAACATATTGAAATAAAAGCCTTACCAAGAATTGCTAATAATGGACAATTCAAAGGTATTATTCATGTTGTTCGTGATATCAGCGATAAAAAAGAAGGAGAAATTGAACAAAAAAAATTGCATACCCAACTTGTACAATCTCAAAAAATGGAGGCAATCGGTCAGCTTGCTGGAGGAGTAGCCCATGATTTCAACAATCTCTTGACTGGAATACAAGGCTTGGTTGGCTTGGCTTTAGATGAATTAACAGAGCAATCTCAACTGCGAGAGGACCTCCTGGAAGTTGAACATCTCTCCAAACGAGCTGGAGAACTTACCCACCAGCTCCTTGCCTTTAGTAGACGTAATCCTGGCGAACCTACAATAGTCAAGTTCAATGAGCTGATTAATCATCTGGGGAAAATGCTTATAAGACTTGTTGGTGAAGACGTCGAATTACAATTCCAGATCTCAGATGATATTTTATACATTAACGCTGATGCCGGGCAAATAGAACAGATTATCATCAACCTGATTGTCAATTCTCGCCAGGCCATGGATGCTGGAGGGCGGCTTACCATCAAGACTGAAGAAGTCACCCTGCAGGGACACGAACGGTTTTTTGCCACCCCTCTGGTAAAAAAAGGCCCTTATGTGCGCCTAAAAGTGATTGATACTGGCCATGGCATCAGTGAACATATAAAAGATCAGATATTCGAACCATTTTTCACTACCAAAGACTTTGGTAAAGGGACAGGCCTTGGTCTCTCTATGATTTATGGCCTGGTGAAAGAACATAATGGTTATATCGCAGTGGATTCTCAAGTAAACCTTGGAACAACCATGTCCATCTATTTTCCACTCATTGACCCAGAAGCACCAACGACCACTTATGACAATTCCATACCTGAAGATTATAAAGGACATGGCACAATATTACTTGTGGATGATGATAAATACGTCCTCAATTCACTGGAGAGAATGCTCAAACGACTTGGCTACAATTTCTTAAGTGCTAACAATGCCTTTGATGCTGAAAAAATATATCTGGAAAACATAGACAGCATCGACCTTCTCCTTACAGACATTGTAATGCCAGGTAAAAGCGGGGAAGAACTCTACACCACACTCAAAGAAACCAATCCTGATATAAAAGCTGTTTTCATGTCTGGATACATCGCTGATTCAAAAGCATTACAGCGTGTTTCCGAAAAAAATATTCCCTTTATAGAAAAACCAATTTCCCTGACAAAACTGGCAAACATAATGAAACGGGAAATGGAGAATATCTCATTATGATTACTTCAGGAAGCGAACCTGAAAAGATTTTGATTGTTGATGACGAATATTACGTCAGCAAGACTATTGACCGCTGGCTCTCAGCTGAAGGATATGAATGTGTCACCGCAAATAGCGTTGATCAAGCTCTCGAAAAGCTTGAAGAAAATCCCTTTGCTCTTTTGATTTCAGATATAATGATGCCAGTGAAAAATGGCATAGAACTTCTCCAGATAGTCAGGGAAAAATACCCTGACCTTGCTGCTCTCATGGCCACAGCCGTTGATAACAGAGACACCGCAATCACTGCTCTCAATTTAGGTGCATATGGCTATATGATTAAGCCCTTTGACAGAAATGAGTTTATCATTAACGTTGCCAATGCACTTGACCGGCGCCGATCTTCTCTTATCAGCAGGGAGTATGAAAAAAATCTCCAGCAGGAAGTACACGAACGAACCCAGAAAATTCGAAAAAGAGAAGAAGAGATAGCCTTCCGGCTTGTCTGGGCGTCCGAATACAGGGATGATGACACAGGTGAGCATATTAAAAGGATCGGACTCTTTTCAGCAGCCCTCGCAGAGGCTCTTGGCTGGTCTCAGCAGGAGATTGACGATATAAGAGTTTCTGCTCCCATGCATGATGTCGGTAAAATTGGTATTTCAGATACTATATTACTAAAACCTGGCAAATTGACTGATGAAGAATTTGAGAAAATAAAGACCCATACCACCATAGGAGGGTCCATCCTGGGAGGATCAGGCATCTCACTTCTGGATCTTGCCCAGACCATCGCCCTGTACCATCACGAAAGATGGGATGGAACAGGCTACCCATCAAAATTAAAAGGGGAAGATATTCCTGCAGTGGCGAGAATTGTTTCAATAACAGATGTTTATGATGCGCTGGTTTATGATAGAGTTTATCGTCCTGCCTTTTCGGAAGAGAAGGCAGTGAGTATTATGCAGGAGGGTGCAGGAACACAATTTGATCCCACAATCTTTGAATGTTTTTTAGATATTCGAGATAAATTTCGTGATATCAGAGAAAATATTGAATCATTATGGTGAACAAAACAACCTTGGCAGGTTCGGAGCAACTATTCAAAAACTTCCGCCTCACGAAAGGCAAGCGCATCTTCATCTTTAGCTGATAACAGAGGTGGTCCAGTGACGGGCCACTTGATATTAAGATCGTTATCATTCCAGATAATAGAGCGGTCATGTTCAGGTGCATAAAAGTTCGTTGTCAGATAAAGTAATTCTGCGTGCTCTGAAACAACCACAAAACCGTGGGCAAAACCTTCTGGAATCCAAAGTTGTCGTTTGTTCTCGGCTGACAAGTGCACTCCTACCCATTGGCCAAAGGTACCCGAGCTTTTTCTGATATCAACAGCCACATCATACACTTCTCCAACAATGACACGAACCAGTTTGGCTTGTGCCTGCCTGATCTGGTAGTGAAGCCCTCGTAAAACATTTTTTGCAGAACGGGAATGATTTTCCTGAACAAATTTTGTAGCCAGACCTGTTGTTTCGCGCCATTTACTCTCATTATAACTTTCAAAAAAGAAACCGCGGTCATCTCCAAACACTTGAGGTTCTATTATTTTAACGTCTGCAATCTTTGTATCTATAATTTTCATTTTCTTTACCTTTAGGCCTGATTCCTTACATTGTACATTTTCTTGTAATACTCTCGATAAGAACCATCCATTACAGATTGCATCCAGCCGCTATTGGCCAAATACCAGTCAACAGTCATATCCATGCCTTTTTCAAAGGTAAACTTAGGCACCCAGCCAAGTTCGTCATCAATTTTGCCAGCATCAATAGCATAACGCCTATCATGGCCAAGACGATCCTTAACAAAAGTTATAAGCGACCTGCG
>CAMYOP010000227.1 GCA_947260045.1 uncultured Desulfobulbaceae bacterium | reverse complement strand
TGCCTAGGTAATATTTTTCAAAAGCACACTCCATAACATAGAATCAAGTACTTATGTGGCTCTTGGAGGTGATATATGTCTATGACTGTCGAACTCGGGCTAAGGTAGCAAAAACTAATAGAAACAATATGAGGGTGAGCGATACAAATCTGTACTGAATTTTATTAAAGAGAATCATTATTTTTATAATATGTAATTTTGAGGATGTTAATTGAGGTTAAAGCGTATTTTCAATTTCGCTTAACGGTTAGCACAACCTTTTATATTAACAAGTGATTTCATCAATATGCATTCAAACATCTACTAAGTTCAGGTTATATAACATACAAAAATATTCTATTTATAAATGCTCATGTCTCGTGCGAATCATTTGTAAAAAGAATACATGAAAGTGGAAAGCCGTTATCAAATTCTACACCTTTCCACAAATTTTATAACCACAAACATAAATCGCTGTCAAAGACTATTATTCTCACATCTATCTGTTTATTAAGATAAAGCTTAGAAACAACTGGGGTGTAGCACATTCGACTGTATCGAAATAAACAATAAGTAGCTGGATTAATAATACCCAATAATGTGAAAAATTTACTTATAGGAAATACTTGTGAATCAGAATAAAGATTCTAAAAACCTAGTGAAAAAATTGGGTAACAGAACTCTTTAAAACAAAAGAACAATCCTCTCTCTATATTAATCAATAACACTACAACATCCGATTTCCATAACGCATCCTGCGATATTGAATTGGCGATTTTGAGGATACGATCATAGGCTCGAGCAGAAAGGCCCAGACTTTTAATGCTTTGTCTGAGTATAGTTTCTGAATCCTTGTCAAGAGAACAGTGTTTTTTGATAAGTTTTGAACTCATCTGACTGTTACAATGAATTTCACTTGCATCCTTAAAGCGTTCTGTCTGTATTTTTCTGGCCCTGTTGACTCTTTGGCGAATAGCAAGGGAAGGTTCTCCAGGTTCACTCTGGGTCAACTCGTCAACTTTCACAGGTGGGACCTCGACATGCATATCAATCCGGTCGAGGAGCGGCCCTGACAGACGACTCATATAAGTCTGTACCTGTACTGGAGAACACGAACATTCTTTAACCAAATCACCCAGATGGCCACACTTACAGGGATTCATAGCGGCAACCAACATGAAGCGGGATGGAAATTGAAGACTGGTAGCTGCTCTGGAAATGGTTACCAGGCCATCTTCCATGGGCTGGCGCATCACCTCGAGGACATTTTTCTTAAACTCGGGAAGCTCATCTAAAAACAAGACGCCATTATGGGCAAGTGATACCTCACCGGGTCTTGGAATCTGGCCTCCGCCGATGAGCCCAGCATCTGAAATGGTATGATGGGGAGAACGAAAAGGTCTGATTACCATCAAAGGCATTTCTGCAGGTAGGAGGCCGGTTGTTGAATAGACCTTGGTGGTTTCTATGGCCTCTTCAATGTGTAAATCCGGTAAAATTGTTACCATTCTGCGGGCCATCATGGTTTTGCCTGTGCCCGGGACACCACTCAGTAAAATGTTATGGCCACCGCTGGCTGCAACCTCCAAAGCGCGTTTTACATGTTTCTGCCCTTTTACCTCGCTGTAATCTATATGGTATTCGCTGTGATTTTGAAAAAGGGAGGCAATATCGACCTCTACACAGTCTGCGCTCTGGACACCTGCGAGAATTTCAACAGCATTTTCCAGTCTGTCAACAGCAATAATATCTATACCTTTGACAACGGCTGCTTCCTGGGCATTATCGCTGGGAACAAAAAAACTTTTTACCCCTGCCTTTCTTGCGGCAAGCACCATGGGCAGAATTCCCCGAACAGGACGGACCGAGCCATCCAAAGAGAGTTCTCCGACAACCGCATTTTCTTTGAGATCATCACAGCAAAGAGTTTTCGAGGCAGCTAGTATGCCCAGTGCTATGGGAAGATCATAGCCAGCACCCTCTTTTTTGACAGAGGCTGGTGCAAGATTGACCGTGATTCGTCCTGGTGGAAAATCATAGCCACTATTTTTGATTGCAGCACGCACGCGGTCCTTACTCTCTCTGACAGCACCTTCAGCTAACCCCACAGTTGAGAAAGCAGGCAAGCCCATGACCAGGTCCACCTCCACCTGAATCACAAGGCCATCAACACCAATTACCGCACCACTTAAGATATTTGCCAGCATAATTTATTGATTATATATAGTTTGCATTTCAGCAGAATAAGGTCCATTTTTTTCTGCATAAATATAAAAAGGCGTTAGGAGCTTCATCTCCTCACCTCCATTTTTCACACCTTCCACCATAACCAATCGTGCCTCTTCAGCACCTGGGTAACTATAAATTGGCTGCAAACGTTTGGGCATGAGCTTATGAACATGAAAGGTAGCAATTAAATGAGAAACTCGCTTGGCAGGATACACAAATACGACAGACTTACGATTTTTCACAGCAAAGGCTGCAGCCTTAACGACATCTGATATGGTGCAATCTATTTCATGACGGGCTCTGGCAGCTTGGGACTGGGAATTTATTCGACCTGTTCCAGTTTTACGATATGGGGGATTTGAGACCACAAGATCAAAAGATTCAGGATCAAAAAATTGAGAAATATTTCTCAGGTCACCATTTACAAGCTGGATGCGCTCAGAAAACTTATTGGCCAGGACATTTTTCTGGGCTAGATCATAAAGATCCTTTTGGATTTCAAGGCCGCAGCAAGATATATCTTTATGGGCATGACTGAGAATAAGATTGATAATGCCGCTGCCTGTACCAATATCTAATATTTTATCAGTGGCCGCAGGCTTACAGAAATGAGCAACAAGAAGGGAGTCCACAGAAAAACGGTAACCTGTCCTACCTTGAAAGCAGGTCAGCTTACCGTCAAAAAGAGAGTCTTGAGTAAATGATGCCTTTGAACTCGTCAATGGGATCTAGGTTTAAAGAAGTTCTATTTTTTCGTCTTCTACCAGCTTATTAATCAGAAGGCCTGTCATAATTTTAGGATAAAAATAGGTGGATTTATGGGGCATCACCTCACCCTTGTCGGCAACATTCATAACCTGATGCACTTTTGTCGGATTAATTAAAAAAAGCAAAGGGGTGTGATTGTCATCTGCTATACTCATTTTTACAGATAAATCCAGGGCAGCGTCAGGATCAGAGAAGTAACGGACCAGTTTTTCTCGCAGGCAGCGCTTATGATCAAGCTGCAGACTTTCATGAATCAGAAGCTCTGAAAAAATAACAACATCAAGGTTCTGCAGTACATCAGGTTTACTGGCGACAACAGAATCTTTCAAAGCATCAGGTTTTGCCTTCAGAAAAAAACATCTATCTTCACCGGCATGATAGGCACCAGAGGCGAAGACATCTGCATCCATGTCAGCCTCATTCATGCGAGCAAGAACCTCACCAATTAAAATCTCTCTACTGCCACCGCTAATCTCTTCGACCTCAAAACGTTTATCAAGGCATGAGGCAAGCTCATCAGCGCTCATTGGGCCAGGATTTAAGATGAGACGATGGGTCGGTAAAATTGATAAGCCCTCATCTTCCATGCAGCAAAGATACATCATGATGAAGTTGAAGGGATTGTCAGCCGACATATCTGGATTTTTCAAAAGCGCCCGTTTTCTACAACCAAGAGCAGTCGTATAACGGTGATGCCCATCGGCAATGTAAATCGACTTATCCTTAAACTGCTGACTTACCTGGGAGAGTGCTGCAGGATCTGTTACCCGCCAAAGTGTATGGGTATTTCCATTATGATCCTTGGTTGAACACAGTGCTTCTGGTTCCCGGTTTTGTTCAAGCAGCGCCATAATTGCATTTTCTTTATCGCTGTATATGGAAAAAACTTTACTGAACTGGGCCCTGCAGGTTTCCATCAGCTCAAGCCGGTCGGCAATGACCGCATCAAAGGTTTTTTCATGGGGCCGGACAATACCTTCTGAAAATTCGGCAAGACCAACAAGGGAGACCATACCCTTTCTTGTCATTTTTTTTCCAGAAGGATGGGTATAATCAATATAATAGAGATACATTGCCGGCTTATCGTCTCTTACGAGAATTTGGTCTTCCTGCCAGCTTCCAAAAAGACTATGGGCATCGCTATATCTGGTTTTCTGACCCTCTTTTGCTTGAGAATCGTTACGAAGATCCAATTGGATCATATTGTACGGATTTTTTTGTAATAACGTATGTCCGTCTTCTTCACTGATGACATCATATGGCGGCGTAACGACGTCTTCCAGATTATCAACAACATTCAAATTAAACCGCACACCATGAAACGGGGCAATAATTGCCATGAAACTCTCTCCTGACTTTGTTTTCATCATGAATTAGATTTTTTAAGTAATAATTGGCTCAGGTGAAAGCATTAGCTGCACAGCTCTCCGCTTTCTTTGCCTTTCTTACTAAAATTCTTTTCAAATTGAAAACTACTCTCTTTCAACATCCAAAAAAACTTGATTTCCGGATGAACACTAACCTGTTTTAAATCAAATAATATTCTGCTATAGTAGAACGTTTGCCACTGGGGACAGAAGGTGATCATAAAAATTACTGTCCTGTTTACCACTATATAAAGATGAGTTGCAAGAGGCTTTTACAATACTCTTTCTCTTCATTTTTTTCTGTTAAATGTTTGTTCGATAAATTTTCCCTCACAGTAAGGAGATTCACATGTTTGATATTTTTATAAAAACCCACTTCTCAGGCGGTCATCACCTCCGAGATTATCCTGGCAACTGTGAAACGCCACACGGTCATAACTGGAAAGTGGAAGTATGTGTTCGCGCCACTGGTCTTGATGACCTTGGCATGGGTATTGATTTTAAAGTACTCAAGGCCCATGTAATGAAAACCATTGATGAGCTTGATCATCGCGATCTCAATGAGCATCCTGCGTTTCAGGACAAAAATCCCTCTTCAGAGCATATCTCCATGTTCATCTTCAATGCACTGAAGGGAGAGCTCAAGAGTGAAAAGTACCAATTATATTCAGTCCTTGTCAGAGAGACAGATAGCAGCGGAGTAATCTACTACGGTGGATAAAAACACTCTTAGCGTATCAGAGCAATTCTATTCGATCCAGGGAGAGTCCACTCATGCTGGCCTTCCCTGCCTTTTTATCAGGTTAAGTGACTGCAATCTCCGCTGCAACTACTGTGATTCTGAATACAGCTGGAATGAACCCGGCAAGACAATCACCATCCCTGACTTAATACAATGGGTTAATATATATCCAGGGGTCATGGTTGAACTGACAGGTGGTGAGCCTTTGCTGCAGTCTGAAATTTATCCTTTTATTCAAGCCTTACTGCAAAAAAACAGAAAAATTCTTATTGAAACAAACGGTACCAAGAGTATTGAGCAAATTCCACCAGAAGTTTATGTGATCATGGACATTAAATGCCCAGGGAGTGGAATGGCTGACAATACTGACTGGAATAATATTGCTGCCT
>CAMYOP010000226.1 GCA_947260045.1 uncultured Desulfobulbaceae bacterium | reverse complement strand
GCATAGGGTTCAACTTCTACAGATTCATCTTCAGGGAGAACGGTAAAGTGTTCAATGAGTTTTCCTGAATCTCTGTTGATGTCAGCAATTTGACCGCCAAGTTTGAGTGCGCTTAAAAAAGATTTAATATCCAGGATACGTTCTTTGGATAAATTGATTTTTGTATTGATTTGCTGGTGGTCGGAGAGACCGTGTATTTCAATTGCGTCAATACTTAAACTTTGTAGCTTTCGAGTTGTTTTTTGAACTAACTTGTCCACAGGAACGATGTGGTTGACTATGACATCAGTTTTTCTGTCCACATCAATATTGGCGTATATATTGATAACGAAGAGTGTGAAAAACCAGAAGAGTACGCCCAGTGAAAAAAGCATGAATTTCTTTCGAATAGGGAGATCAACAAAGGTAATTATGCGTAACAATTTTTTAAACATAGTTTAATCCACTTGTATGCTTTTCTATAATTTATAGAGTATTGAAAATATGAACTTTCTCCTTCTTATTAAATATCTTGTAGTGTTGGACTGTCAAGCTGATTATAAAAAAACTGCTTGCAAACAGAGATATCTATTTTGTTGATATATGGCAGGAAATTCTTACGTTTTAAACGTTTTACACTTTTTTTGGGCTAGAAGAGACGTTTACTTTGCAAAGTAAGCCTTTGATTTGGTTTTTTACCTACTTTAATTCTTTTTATCTATCTACCCAAGTGAGGAGCTTTTCCATGGAAATTCTGGTTAACCAGCGAAAAAAGATCAGGGTGTAGGTAGCACCGGAGAGATACATGCCAAGCATGAAAATCAGGTGGGATGCACCATAGGTGAGAGGTCCTCCAATAGCTGCAAACCAAGGATTTTGCAGTTTGATTGACAGCACACCAAGAGCGGCTACCGCTGGCCAGCCAACAATAAAGCTGAAGGCGATGGCAAAGACCCCAAGGAGGACTTTTAGGCTTGGTTTTCCTTTAAATGCCGATAAGTCCGCCTGCTCCTTAATAGCTGAGCGCACATAATCTTTTGCACCGATTTTTAAGATACTTTGCCTGAGCATACGGTTCATTGCAGTGGTTTGTAAGATGCTTAAAAATTGAGGTCAATCTTGCTGCTAAGTTCTTTTAATAAAGACGACTGTGGCTTGAAATTATTTTTTATTGTATTCGGACAATGGGCTTGATACTCTTGTTTTTTATCAAAATATATAGAATTTGAATGCTTATAAATGACAGGGTACCCCCATGTGGAAATCCTCCCAACACTTACCTAAAGTTACAACGTGAATCAACCTGAAGTCAAGCACTCTGACAGCTGGATTTTTTTTGACAGGATTTATTGTATATCTCTTGACGGACGCAGTGACAGGAGAGAGCTTGCCAGGAAACAGTTTGCAGCCATTGGCATTTTGGAACGGGTTGAATTTGTTATTGTTGAAAAGCATCCTGAAGATCAGGAAAAGGGTATTTTTGAGTCCCATATAATTTGTCTGAAAAAGGGGCTCGAACAGAATGCTCAGCATATTTTGATTTTTGAAGATGATGTTTTTTTTCAAAGATTTGACCAGAAGGCTTTAGGCGAGGCCCTTGACTTATTAGGCGGAATTTCAGGTTGGAATGCACTATTTCTTGGCTGCATTACAAATGGTAGCAGAAAAACCAGGAAAAGGAGTCTGGTGAAGATTAAGTACCGCTGTCTCTCACATGCATACGGTGTCCATCATGCTTTTGCAAAGCGCATTATTTTTGAGCAATGGGATGGCACTCCTTATGACATGGTGCTGCAAAAATACAATAGCGAGTTCTACGCGCTTTATCCCATGTGTGCTTTCCAGGGATTGTCAGGGACAGATAACCAGACAGTGCTCATTGATCGCTTGCGCCGATTTTTAGGTGGGCTCCCATTTATCCAGAAAGCAAATGAACTGTACCAGAACCATAAAGTACTTCTCTTGCTTTCACATGCTGCCATTGTGCTGCTTATTTTTCTGGTTTATTGGTGCTGGTGAAAGGAAAAATGATAAATTACCGTTTTTTCTCAATTATAAGCATCGTTGCATTAGCTCTGGCAGCCATTGGCCTGCTGCGTCTTGATATTGATACTGACGTGGTTCGTTCACTTCCCTCGGGTGAAAAGATAATTGCCGATGGATTAGAGATTTTTAAACATCATCCCATTCAGGATCAGATTGCAGTCGATATTATGTTCGACAGGCTTGATCGGGATATGCTAGTTGAGGTTGGAAATTTTCTTGAAAAGAAGATGGAAGACAGTGGTCTTTTTCTTCAGGTTGGAACTGATGCTACCGCTGAATTGATTCCTGAGTTGGCCTATCATGCTGCTCAAAATCTGCCACTTCTTTTTTCCAGAGAAGAGTTGGATCAAAAAGTGGCACCTCTCCTTGAAGCCAGTCAAATAAAAAAACGTCTTCAAACACTCTATGGAGAGTTGAGCAGCCTGGACGGTATCGGCCAAGCTGGATTTATTGGTCTTGACCCACTGGGGCTAAAAGATTTGCTTTTGGCGAAAATGGCGCCATTAGCCCCTTCATTGAATTCTCAATTATATCGGGGAAAACTGCTTTCGGCAGATGGGCATCATCTCCTGGTTACCGCACGGCCTCTGGCAGCGGGAACCGACACTGTATCGGCACGCAAGATTACTCAGTTGCTGGATGAGAACACCCTGGAGCTTCACCAAAAATATAAGCCCCTGGGGGTGCAAGTAACGCTCACGCCAGTTGGTGCTTATAGAGCAGCCCTTGATAATGAGACTATCATTCGCCATGATGTCCAGTTAGCCCTGATTTTAGCCACGCTGGGCATTGGCCTCCTTCTGCTTATCTCTTTTCCCAGGCCTTTGCTGGGCTTGTTTTCCCTGGTTCCTGCTCTGGCAGGAGTATCAGCAGCCCTCTTTGTCTATTCTCTTTTTCATTCTTCAGTTTCGATTATGGTCCTGGGTTTTGGTGGAGCTATTATATCCATCACTGTGGACCATGGTATCGCCTATTTGCTTTTTCTTGACCGTAGCCATGAAACCAGGGGTAAGGATGCCTCACATGAAGTAAGGGCTATAGGTATCATGGCCGTTATTACGTCTGTTGGTGCTTTTTTAATCCTATCAGGCAGCGGTTTTCCAATTTTTGTTGAGCTAGGCCAGTTTACAGCACTTGGCATCCTGTTCTCTTTTTTCTTTGTGCATACCGTTTTTCCAAGAGTTTTTCCAAACATGCCGCCAGGTACGAAGCGCGCTCTGCCTCTTCATGGGCTGGTGGATACTCTTTACAAAACAGGAAAACCAGGTGCCGTGGTAGCTGTGCTGCTGGCCTTAAGCCTTCTATTTTTCGCAAGACCAGAATTTCATGTCAGTTTGTCAAGCATGAACACCATGAGCGAGGAGACGCTTTCTGCTGATGCACTCTTTACCAAGGTTTGGGGGAATATAGGAGAACGTATATTTCTCATGCACACAGCGGATTCCATTACTGAAATCCAGCAGGGCAATGACCGTCTGCAGGTAAAGATTGAAAAGGATATAGAGCAAGGCGTCCTTACTGAGGCTTTTATCCCATCAATGATTTTTCCAGGTGGAGAAAGGGGAAGACAAAACTTGGCTGCCTGGAGCGAATTCTGGAGTGGTCAGCGAAGTGAGCAGCTACGGCTGAATTTAGCTGCAGCTGGCCATGAGCTAGGTTTTGCCACAGATGCTTTCTCCAAATTTTTCTCATTGCTCGAGCCAACCTTGGTACCTGATTTTCAGGATATTCCCCTTCGCTTCTTCAATCTGCTTGGCGTTGGAGAAAATGAATCAGGCTTTTTCCAGTTCATTACACTGCTGCCTGGTGAGAATTATGATGGGGCATTATTTCTGAAGCACTACGGACAGGAAAGCAGCATCTTTGATGCTGCTTTTTTCAGTGATCAGCTTGCTGATATTCTATTTTCTACCTTCACCACCATGTTGGTAATTATTGCTCTTAGTGTCTCAGTGCTTTTATTTTTATTCTATCTGAATCTGCCTTTAACGCTCCTGACTCTCCTTCCGCCCCTTTTTGCTTATATTTGCACCCTTGGCACACTGAAGTTAATAGGTCATCCCCTTGATATTCCAGCTCTCATGTTATCCATTATTATCCTGGGAATGGGTATTGACTATTCAATTTTTTGTGTGCGAGCGCATCAGCGATACCGTGATATTGCTCAGTCTTCATACGCTTTGGTTCGTACTGCAGTTTTTATGGCTGGGGCCTCCACCCTGATCGGTTTTGGAGTCCTTTGTTTTGCTCAGCATTCTATGTTGCGCAGTATCGGCATTACCTCGCTTCTGGGTGTTGGTTATTGTCTGCTTGGAACCTTCCTCCTGCTTCCTCCCTTGCTGAGTCACTATTTTGCCAGGGAAGATGAAAAAGTCAGCTTGGAAAGTAATACTATCAATCAGAACATTCGGTATCGCTTTCGAATGCTTGAGACTTATCCCAGGATGTTTGCCAGATTCAAGTTGCAGTTTGATCCAATGTTGAATGATTTACCTCGTATGTTGGCAAAAGAGGGCGACATCCATACTATCATCGATATAGGTTGTGGCTACGGAGTTCCTGCCTGCTGGTGTCTTGAGCGTTATAAGGAAGCGAAGGTGTTTGGTATTGAGCCAGACTTTGAAAGGGTACGGGTGGCCTCCCTTGTAACTGGTGAGCGTGGAACAATAGTGAAAGGTTGGGCTCCAGCATTCCCACCTGTTTCAGAAAAAGCTGA
>CAMYOP010000225.1 GCA_947260045.1 uncultured Desulfobulbaceae bacterium | reverse complement strand
CGTATACTTCAAGCAGAAGCAGAGTGCTTATATATTTTTTTTAAATTTATGATTTCTGCTTGGTGGGTAAATCCAATTTCCTGTTGTAGTGTAATCTGTTTAACGGTATACTCCCTTTTTTTCCATATTTAAAAGTAATCAATTATATAGATTAAGATTTTATAGAGGATAGAGCATGAAGGTATTAATTAGTGACAACCTTGCCCCTGTTGGCGAGAAAATACTCCGTGAAGCCGGTTTGGAGGTTGATGTAAATACCGGCCTGCCGCCCGAAGAACTCAAAGCTATCATTTCTGATTATGATGGCCTTGTTATTCGAAGCGCCACTAAAGTAAAAGCTGATATTATCGAGGCTGCCACTAAGTTAAAGGTTGTCGGCCGTGCAGGTATAGGACTCGACAACGTTGATATCCCTGCTGCAAGTCAGAAAGGCGTTATTGTAATGAACGCGCCTGATGGAAATGCTACCACCGCTGCTGAACATGCAATAAGCATGATGATGTCACTTGCCAGAAATATTCCTCAGGCAACAATGTCCATGAAAGCTGGCAAATGGGAAAAGAAAAGTTTTATGGGCCGTGAAGTTACAGGTAAAACTTTTGGTATTGTCGGTATTGGTCGCATTGGCTCAATTGCTGCCAATCGCGCCCAGGGACTGAAGATGAAAGTAGTTGCTTATGATCCTCACATGCCTGCTGATCTTGTTGAAAAGTTAGGTGTTGAACTTGTTAGTTTGGAAGAAGTTGCCAAGCGATCTGATTTTATCTCTGTCCACGTTCCCCTTACAAAAGAAACACATCATGTTCTATCCACCGAATTTTTCAAAAACATGAAGAAAGACGCCATGTTTATTGATTGCGCACGTGGTGGTGTCTGTGATGAAGAGGCTTTGTATGAAGCCTTGAAAAGTGGCGAAATAGCAGGTGCAGCTCTGGATGTTTTTGAAAAAGAGCCTACTACAATTGAAACCACACCCCTGCTTGGGCTTGATAATTTTATATGTACTCCACATCTTGGCGCATCTACAAGTGAAGCACAGGAAAACGTTGCCTCTGTTATCGCTGAACAGATGGCTGACTACCTCCTGAAGGGATCAGTTCGTAATGCTGTTAATGTTCCGTCGGTAAGTGATGATGTACTCGCTCAAGTCGGTCCATATATAACTCTTGGCGAAATGCTTGGTTCACTTCATATGCAGATTGCAGCTGGTGGAGTTGAGGAAGTTAACCTTGAATTTACAGGCGACCTTGCCGATCAGGAAACAGGACCAATTACAGTGGCATTCTTAAAGGGATTATTTACACCGATCCTGCAGGATGCAGTGAATTATGTAAATGCACCCTTAATCGCTAAAGAGCGTGGAATTCGAGTTGTGGAGTCCAAAACAAGCCAGGCTGATGATTTTACAAATTTGCTGAAGGTCTCTGTTAAAACAAACGAAGGCACGAATATGCTTGCTGGAACAGTTTTCGGTAAAAAAGAACCAAGACTTGTTCAGTTAAACTCGTTCAGGCTAGAGGCTCTACCATCTGGCCCCATGCTTCTTGTTTACAATAAAGATATTCCAGGTGTTATTGGAGCACTTGGAACGACATTGGGCACTGGTGATGTAAATATTGCCAGAATGACTGTAGGCCGTGAAGAGGAAAGCAACCAGAACGTTATCCTGCTCAATACAGATACAAGGATCTCTAAAGACCTTCTAGGCAAAGTCATTGATTTAGAGCACATAGACAACGCTATGGTCCTTGAGTTGCCACAATATAATGTCTAACTTGCAAATATAATAATTTTAGTTTGTTATATTTCTAAATGAAAGGAAGCCGTTATGAGTGATAAGTCTCAGCAAAATGATGATTGCCCTGAGGGCATGGTAAAAAATAAGCATGGGCAGTGTGTAATGCCCGATGTCACATTTCCGAGTTTGATCTTGTCACTGAACACTACGGCTTTGTTTCATATGGGTGAACTCCCTCATCCAGAAACTGGTGAAAAGCTTGTTGACCTTGATCTTGCCAAGAATTCCATTGATACACTGGCTTTGCTCCAGGAAAAGACTCAAGGCAATCTGGATAATGATGAAACCCAGCTTCTCACTAATATATTGTACGAGTTAAAATTACGCTTTGTAAAAGCTACAAGCTCTTCTTCCTAAGAAACGTCCAGGTAAATGGGAGAGAGCCTGCAGATATTTGCGCCTGCTAAAATTAACCTTTATCTCAAAGTAAAAGGTCGCAGGCCTGATGGCTACCATGAACTTGTAACCCTGATGCAAAAGATTTCGCTTCAAGATGAAATTATTCTTGAGCGTTGTGCTTCGGGTATTCACTTGTCGTGTCCTGATTCTGACCTTCCTGAGAATCGGGAGAATATAGTATTCAAAGCAGCAGAACTTTTTCTAGGCGATGTACAAAGCAGGAAGAGTATAACTCTGGGTGGTGTTAAGCTAAAACTGTATAAAACTATTCCACAGGCCGCAGGACTTGGCGGTGGAAGCAGTGATGCAGGCTGTGTTCTTCGTTCGCTCAACACCCTTTTTGACGCTGGTTATAATGATGAAGACCTTGCAGGGCTTGGTGTGAAACTAGGTGCAGATGTCCCTCTTTTTACTAATGGCTGGCCATGTGCATTAGCCAGGGGAATTGGAGAAATATTACAACCAGCACCTACGCTGAAAGAATACCTGCTTGTTGTAGTCAATCAAGGCTTTTCAGTCTCTACCCAATGGGTATTTCAGAATTTTTCATTGACAAATTCTGAAAGAAATTATAACCTAAATAGTTCGCAAAATAGAGAAAACGGTAAGAGCTTTGAAAAGAACCTGCTTCAACGTCTCATCACGCCGCAAGAGCTTGAAAATGACCTTGAGCTTGTTACTGAAAAAGCCCATCCAGAAATAACTGATTTGAAAAATCAAATGCTGGATTTAGGTGCTGAGAACGCTATGATGTCAGGGAGTGGGCCTACTGTTTTTGGGCTTTTTTCTAAAGTTGACAGCAAAGCAGCACATGTATGTTACAGCGTTCTCAAAAAAGAATTTAGGAAAACATATTTGCTAGAGCCGATCCATTGTTTCGACACAATGGAAAAATTAGGCTAACCATGTTCTTTTGTAATAGAGGAGAGCGTGTTTAAATACTGGGACGTCGTCAAGCGGTAAGACACAAGACTTTGACTCTTGCATTCGCAGGTTCGAATCCTGCCGTCCCA
The DNA here is from genome assembly GCA_947260045.1 of uncultured Desulfobulbaceae bacterium. GTDB lineage: Bacteria > Desulfobacterota > Desulfobulbia > Desulfobulbales > Desulfobulbaceae > CAMYOP01. The sequence goes on along the minus strand of CAMYOP010000225.1, from coordinate 1,569 downwards.
GCCACTTTATTTTGAGACAGAAAATGCCGAATGTAATGAAAGTATTTACGGGTAATGCAAACCCGAAAATGGCCAAAGAGATGTGTCAATATCTCGATATCCCACTTTCCCAGGCGGAAGTAAAAAAATTCAGCGACGGCGAAATTTCTGTTGAGATAGGCGAAAACGTTCGTGGTACTGACGTTTTTATAGTGCAACCGACTTGTCCGCCAGTTAATGACCATTTAATGGAACTCCTGATAATGATCGATGCTGTGCGTAGGGCTTCTGCCCGGCGTATAACAGCAGTCCTTCCCTATTATGGGTATGCCAGGCAAGATCGTAAAGTAAGACCACGAGTTCCTATTACTTCCAAAGCTATTGCTGAAATGTTAATGGCAGTTGGTACGAGACGTGTTCTTTGTATGGACCTTCATGCAGGACAGATTCAAGGTTTTTTTAATGTACCTGTTGATCATATGTACGCCGCACCGATTTTGCTTGATTACATCAAGGATTCTTTTAAAGACGTCGTCATGGTATCACCCGACGCCGGTGGTGTTGAAAGAACCCGTGCCTTTGCAAAACGTCTAAATGCCGGTCTTGCCATTATCGATAAACGTCGTGAAAGAGCAAATGAATGTGAGGCAATGCATGTCATAGGTGATGTAAAAGGGAAAACAGCAGTACTATTGGACGACATGGTTGATACTGCTGGTACTCTCTGCGGAGCAGCTGATAAACTCAGAGAAATGGGAGCAAAAGAGGTCCATGCCTGTTGTTCTCATCCCGTTTTGTCAGGTCCTGCCATAGAACGTCTTGAAAAATCAAGCATTAAGTCTTTGGTAGTTACAAATTCGATTCCGCTTAATGGGAAAGAGAAAGCTACCAATAAAATTCAGGTACTGTCGGTCAGCGAACTGCTTGGCGAAGCTATTCGCAGAATTCATTCTGAAGACTCCGTCAGTAGCCTTTTTGTTTAAAAACGTACTGATTTAGTTTCATAGTTAAATAGGGAAGGAGGACACCCCAATGATACAAGTAGATATTCCTGCAGCGGTTCGCAGTACATCCGGTAAAGGATCTAACAGGCAGCTGCGCTTCGATAACAAAACTCCTGCTGTTGTTTACAGTGATGGAAATGATGCAGTCAGCTTGCAGATTGATGCAAAAGAACTTTACAAAACATTACTGTTCATTCATGGTCGTAATGCTGTTGTCACCCTTTCTGTTGATGGTGACTCTGTTGAAAAAAGACATGTGCTTATCAAAGAAATTCAAAAGGACCCAGTTACAGACATGCCTGTTCATCTTGATTTTCTTGAAATCTCACTAGATACACCTATTCAGGTTAAAGTACCGATCAATTACTCAGGTACAGCTAAAGGTGTAGATCTTGGTGGAGAACTCCACATATTTAAAAAATCCATCAATTTGAAGGGCAAGCCGCTTGACCTCCCTGATGTTGTTGAAGCTGATATAAGTCCTCTAGATAGAGGTGATGCAGGAATAACCTTCAACGATTTAAATGTTCCAGAAGGCGTTGATCTGGTAGAGAATGCAGAAGCTGTTTGTGTTTCAGTCTCTTGA
>CAMYOP010000224.1:2219-7086 GCA_947260045.1 uncultured Desulfobulbaceae bacterium | reverse complement strand
TAGGAAAATTTTTTGGTCCGCACTTACTTGCAAAGACTCGTCTTTTAGAGCTCCGGTTCTAATTTTGGGCCCCTGCAGGTCTGCCAGTATTCCAACAGTCTTTTGCTTTTTCTCGGCCAATTGGCAGAGGCGTTCAACCTGGTCAGCTTTTTCTTTATTATTACCGTGTGAAAAGTTGAACCGGAAAATATCGATTCCCTTGTCAATGAGTGCTGCTAGGATTGCATCATCCTCACAGGCAGGGCCGATGGTGGCAATTATCTTTGTTCTGCATTGTTTCTGTTTGATAAGCCTATTCCTCCATGCATTTCTTAACAGAATACACAATCTTTGCTCTGTTTAAAATTATATTGTTCCTGTAAAAGGTTAAAATCCACGTCTTTTTGAGTATAGATTTGCTGGTCGGGTAAGAATCAAAGGGGTCCTTCAGCTCAACGGAGCCATTCAGCATTGGTATGGAAATGCTAGTTGAAAGGTCAGGCGGCATAGCAAGTGACCCCCAGCTCAAACAAAATGTCATGTCTGCCAACCTTGAAAAGTAGATGAGGGCTTAAAAAAGTAACAAGATAGCGGTTTCCTTTTCTCTCTTGCCATATTCTGCCTTCAGCTGACCTGGGAGTCTCATCCGCTGTCCTTCCCTGACACCTCTAGGGATTGTAACATTTAGTGTGAGGTCTGGTGAAAAGGCTACCAGCTTAAGGATCTGACTTCAGTGGATTTGAGGATGATGGTAATGTCTGACCGTGGAAGGTTTCCTATGATAATGCTTGTGAAAAGATAACGGGAGACAATCTTTGCTTCCCGCTATCTTTTTTACTCAGTAATGATGCGAAACGACTCAGGCTCGTCTAGAAGACAAAACCGACACCAAAGGTCACTACATGATTCCCGTCGCTACTGGTGTCTTCAACTTCATTGATGGAAAGCTCTTCAAAGAACCATTCATAGCGGTATTTCGCCATGATATATGTACTGTCAGTAATAAATGACTTGAAGCCGACTTGTGGTCCAATGGTACCGGTTGCCTCATCATCTGCATCATCAATAAAGCTGTATCCCACCGTCTGGAGAATGCCAATTTCCCAGTTGTCAGTGACAAAATAGCCGTATCCGAGATCCAGGTTCAGGATGCCTGATTCAGCGCCCTGGGCATGAATAAAACTGCCGGCAAACTGAATGTCACTGTCTCCTTTTTTCTGGACGGCATGGCTTGTACCTATGGAACCGGCAACCAGCATTGAAAAACCGATTGCTGCTGCTAAATAATACTTTTTTTATTTGAATCTGGTAATGGGGCAGGCAGGGATAAAAGCCTGCCCGTTACCGGTTTTATTGAAATTTGGAGAGTGAGGAAATTGTTGAGATGTTTAGAAGGGATGCTGATAAAATGAAATAAAGTGTAGAATTATCAGGTTTATTCCCTCAAAATTTTTCTGGTTGATAAATGTCGTAAACGATTTTTTCACCAACAAGAGAGTCTATATCAATCTGTAATTTCTGAACTTTCTTCTTGCCCATCCACTTTTCCCAATCCGCAGTGCTCTTCCACTTACTAATAATAATATATTCACCAGGGGGATTCAGACTGGAATACGTTTTTCTACTGATAAATCCTTTTTGTTTTTTAGCATGATTCCGGAGTTTTTTAAGAAGTGGAATAAGCTTCTCCTTATGTTTCATCGCAAAAACTCGTTTACTGATAACAATAACTGCCATAACAATTCTCCTGTGTCTTGTAAGTTGAATTCCACTGATAAAAAGTTGAAGCCATTGTTGGTGATAATGGACTTAACGAAAGTCCGATTATTACATTACAGCTCATCCAGCCTATGTGTAATTTGTTTAGCTACTTAATCGACAGGACTTTATTTTTTAAGGTTATTGGAGAGATAAATCCCTTTGGCTTGACTGCTAAAACGGAGCAATTTACACTTTGTAATACTTTTTCAGCTGTATTTCCTATGATCAATCCCTGCAATCCTGTCCGACCAATGGTGCCCATTACAAGTAAATCTGCTTCTAAATTTTTTGTAAAGGCAGGAATGAGGTCAGAAGCCTCTCCTTTTATCAGGTGAATGTTTTCTTCTGGAAAATCTGAATCACATTTTTTTACCAAGCTTGTCAGTTGTTTTTTATGGCGCATTTTTGTTTCTTTTATTATTTTCTCCACGTCATTTTGCTCCATTCTGTTGTAATTCCAAAGATAGTATTCACCATAAATGAACCAAGCATGGACAATATGAACCTCAGAATCGTCAAGAAGAGCCATTTTCAGGGCATGTTCTACAAGTTGCCTGTTCAGTTGAGCTTCGCCAGGGTCATCTGTGCTAACGTCCACTGCTACAAATTCTACAGAATCAGCTCATCATAACTAAAAAGGTACAATTCGTGTATAAGTCTTTACTGCGTAACTCATTGATATTAGGAATTCATTCTTTCGTTTACGGTTAAAGGGGTGATCGTCAACGTTTCAAAAGGCATTTCAACTCCTTCTTTAATCAGTGTGACATAAATTTGTTCCCTTAGCATAAATCGCTGTTTTACATGCTGGCGCTCATCGTGAATCCATACCTGAAGTTCCAGCTCAATATTGTAGTCGTTAAGGGATTTGACCACAACCCGTGGTTTTGGTTCATGAAGATACATTGAGGTATCATCGACAAGCTGTAGAAGAATATGACGTACAGCTTCGATATCTTCCAAAACGCCAATCGTAACTGGAATGTCTATCCTCAAATGGGGAAAATTTGTATACGATGCCACGGTTTTATTGATGATTTCTGTGTTCGGTACCGCAAGCATTTTTCCATCGGAGGTGACGATTCTGGTGGAGCGCAGCGTTATTTTGTCTATTTCTCCATAAAAATCCTCGATCTCAACCAGATCACCGATTACAAAAGGCCTGTCGAGAAAAATGAGTACACCTGCAATAATATTAGACAACGAATCTTTAGCGGCAAACCCGATGGTCAGGCCTGCAATGCCTAACGAGGCCAGTACAGCTGAGACCTTTATTCCTGCAGAGTCAAGGGCAGTTACAAGCCCGATGATCAAGAGAGAATATTTGACCAGGGTCAGAAGAAATGTGCTGGTCATCTTGTTGGTGCCAAGCCGTTTGAAGAAAAGACGTAAAACTGTTTGGGTAACACCCCATATCAGGTAGAAACTTGAAAGGATTATAATCCCAATTACGATTTTCGTAAGCACTATAGAAAGCATTGTTCCCATATTGGCAGGCGCAAAAACCTGCTGTAATTGGGTAAGTATATTCTGCCAAAAAACAGTCATTGTCATTCTCTCTCCAGAGTTCCTCCCTGTTATTTATACAGTGAAAGTTTCATGTGTCTCTGGAATGTGAACCGACGTAAAACCGAGCTCTGACTGCAGTGTTTTGGCTAATGCCTCAGCCGAAGCTTCCTCACCGTGGACGACAAAGGTCTGCCGTGGTTTTTTCTTCATGGCTCCAGCCCATGCCAGTAGTCCCTCACGGTCGGCATGCCCACTAAAACCAGTTATTACCTCGACTTTGGCCTTGGCATTATATTCTTCTCCATAAATCTTAATTGTTTTTTCACCATCGACAATTCTTCTGCCAAGAGTATATGGTGCCTGCCAGCCAGTGATGAGAATGGTATTTTTAGGATCTTCGATGCGACTTTTCAGGTGATGGAGAATACGACCACCTTCCATCATGCCGCTGGCACTGATAATGATGGCAGGCTTATCAGAACTGCTTAAGGCTTTGGATTCTGTAACAGAACCTGTATATTTTATTGTTTCAAAACCGAACGGGTTATTATTTTTATCCTGCAGCATGAAGTTTCGTATTTCTTCATCATACACTTCCGGGTGCAGACGAAATATTTCGGTGGCTCTCGTCGCCAACGGACTGTCTACATATATAGGTATTTCTGGGAGTTCTCCGGCTGCGAAAAGTTTATGCAGGGCATAGACAATCTGCTGAGTACGACCAACGGCAAATGCAGGAATCAACAGCACACCTCCTCTCTTGGTCGTTTCGCTGACGATTCTTTTTAACTCCTTTTCTGCCTCAGGATATGGTGGATGCGTGCGGTTGCCATAGGTACTCTCGATGATTAATATGTCCGCTCCCTCGGTTATTGGATGCGGATCCCGAATGATTGGAATATCTGGCCTACCGATATCACCGCTAAAGACTAGCCGTACTGGTTTGCCGGAATCATCATCCTGAATATCCAGGATTATATGAGCACTGCCGAGCATATGACCAGCATCAACCAAGGTCAACTCTACCCCTGGAAATATTTTCCGTTTATGGTCGTATCCCATCCCGATAAAATGCTGCAGCGCATTGACCACATCTTCTTTAGTATACAACGGTTCAAAAAGGTTTTTGCCTTGTTTTTCACGCTTCCGATTAACATATTCAACATCCTTTTCCTGCAGGTAGGCACTATCCATCAACATAATGGCACAAAGATCACGAGTGGCAGAGGTACAGATTATATCGCCTTGAAACTGGTTTTTTGCACGACAGGGGATATTCCCTGAATGATCGATATGGGCATGGGACAGGATGATGGCGTCGATATCTTTCCCATCACAGGGGCACTGTCGATTCAACTCAAAAGATTCTTTACGTTTGCCTTGAAACAGGCCACAATCAAGAAGAATGCGGTAACCGTTGACTTCTATCAAATGTTGTGAACCCGTCACTGTTTTTGCTGCTCCAAGGGAAGTGATTTTCATTGAATCTCCTTTGTAGATCAAGACTATATTCTTGATTAATTAAAACTTTTTACATTGACGTTTGTTTTTTTGCTCGTGCCCAGAAGTCAATCAGGCTAGTCAGAGCCTCTGGAAATAACCAAATCTTAAATGGTCC
>CAMYOP010000224.1:0-2138 GCA_947260045.1 uncultured Desulfobulbaceae bacterium | reverse complement strand
CTCTCTATGACTGACTAGATGATGGATAATGTCCTCAACCTCCTCTTTAGGAGATTATATCCATGTAAAAAAAAAATTAAGTATTAACAAAACACCGCTATTAACTACACAGAAATCTATTATTTCTATTTTGAAGTTGAAATAGTGGTATTCAAGGAATAAATATTAACGATTTTTCTTTTTTTGGTTTGTCGTATTATGAGTATAGGAAGAAACTTTGCCCTGATCATCAAATCGGATAACAAGATCACTGCTTTTATCTGATTGAAAGAGAGAGTATTGATAATGACCGTAAGTCCAGGTGTGTTCTCCGTCTTCTAAACCTTTTCGCCAAGGTTCCCCAAAGAGTTTTTGTATATCTTCACGAGTAGTTTGTCCAATTTTGATATCGGCAACATACATGGCTGGATATTCTTCTCCAACTGTTGCACATCCTGAAAGAAAGGTTACCAGTATAAGAGTTACAAAAGTTTTTTTTAAAAACTGGTTGAGCAAGTAAAGCATTGCAATACTCCACGATTAAGAATAGACGGGGAATAAGTGGTTTTTTTACGGTTGTTAATGTATGAGGTTTTTTGACTGACATAATTTACTCGATCTACAATAGTTAAACAATAGAGATTCCTTTTAATTGTGTTATTTAGAAAAATGGAATTTAGAGATTGCATCACGAGAGTCAAACATTCCCAAAACTTTTCAAGGAGCAGATTATGGAGAAGGTAAAGTTGATCTTATTAGTGATTCTTGCTCTAGCTGGAATGACAATTGTATTACAAAATACCGAACCTGTTGAAACAAAGTTGCTTTTTTGGTCTCTCACCATACCAAGAGCAGTCCTTTTACTCGGTACCTCTTTAATAGGTTTTGCTCTTGGGATTATTGTTTCTATGTTTCAGAAAAAATCAGGCAGGCATCATCTGAGGGATAGATAGAATCCACGCTTCATCAATCCTCCTCTCGATATAAACTTTTCTAACCAATTAAAATTACAATTATAAAGGAATTGGAATGGACCAGAACCCAATACGTCCGGATGCAAAGTTCCACTCTTTTGCCGTTGAGGAAGTGTTTGCTCAGCTTAAAAGCAGCAAGGAAGGACTCTCTCTGGCAGAAGCTGAAGTTCGGCTTAACCAATATGGACCAAACAGATTAAGTCCTACAAAAAAGAAAAGTGCTTTTGTTCGATTTTTATCCCAATTTCAAAATGTATTGATTTATGTCCTGCTGTCTGCAGGAGCGATAACAGCAATTCTTGGGCACACAGTTGATGCCATTGTCATCGTCAGTGTTGTCGTTATAAACTCTGTTATTGGTTTTGTGCAGGAGGGAAAGGCTGAAAAAGCTCTTGAAGCTATTCGGAACATACTTTCTCAGCAGGCAACCGTACTGCGTGATCGAAAACGTATCAATTCTCCCGCAGATCGACTGGTGCCAGGTGATATAGTTTTTTTACAATCTGGAGACAAGGTTCCCGCTGATCTTCGATTAGTAAAAATCAAAGATCTTCGCATCGATGAAGCATCTCTGACGGGAGAATCTGTTCCTGTTGATAAAAGCATCGAACCTGTAGCGGAAAATGTTGTTTTAGGCGACAGAAGCAATATGGCGTTTTCCGGTTCTCTTGTAACATACGGTCAGGGAACAGGCATTGTGGTCTTGACAGGTGACAACACAGAACTTGGCAAGATAAATCAACTTTTAGCAAAGGTTCAACCCTTGACGACCAAATTATTGGTTCAGATGGGTGAATTTGGAGAGAAGTTGACAATAGCTATATCAATTATCTCCGTACTTGTTTTTGGCTTTGGTGTTATTGCACGAGATTATAGTTTCGGGGAGATGTTTCTTGCCTGCGTTAGTTTAGCCGTTGCCGCCATTCCGGAGGGCTTGCCCGCCATTGTAACAATCACCCTTGCTATCGGCGTACAACGTATGGCCAAAAGGCATGCCATAATAAGGCGTTTGCCAGCCGTTGAAACCCTTGGTTCTGTCACTGTGATTTGCTCTGATAAAACTGGCACTCTGACTCGAAATGAAATGACGGTGCAATCTGTCACAACAGTAGATCAGTCTATTAAAGTTACAGGTTCCGGGTATTCCCCTCAGGGAAAGTTTCTATTGCTTGATGATGAAATAAA
>CAMYOP010000223.1 GCA_947260045.1 uncultured Desulfobulbaceae bacterium | reverse complement strand
CTGAAGCGGTAACTCCTGAAGCAATTAATTTCATGGCTACCTATGGGCGTGGCTTGATCTGCCTGGCGATGAGTCCGGATATCGTTGATCAGCTGGAACTGCCAATGATGGTGAGAGATAATAAATCTCCTTATGGGACAGGTTTTACTATCAGCATTGAGGCTCGCACTGGTGTCAGTACTGGTATATCTGCAGCGGATCGCTCAAGAACAGTTGAAGCAGCTGTAGACCCGGAGGCAAAACCATCAGATATTATCAGCCCTGGCCATATTTTTCCACTTCGTGCTCGAAAGGGTGGCGTTCTGGTCCGTACCGGGCAGACTGAAGGTTCTGTTGATCTTGCAAGGCTTGCTGGCATGAGAACTGCTGGTATTATTTGTGAAATCATGAAAGACGACGGTACCATGGCTCGCATGCCAGACCTTGAGCAATTTGCTAAAAAGCATGATCTCAAAATTGCTACCATCGCTGACTTGGTCGCCTATCGTCTTCGTGAGGATATGCTGGTTCATCGTGCAGCGGAAGCTCGTCTTCCCACCATTCATGCCGGAGATTTTCGGACAATCGTTTACTCAAATGATGTAGACAATTTTGAACATATTGCCCTGGTAAAGGGTGAGATAAATCCTGAAGAACCAGTAATGGTACGGGTTCATTCCGAATGTCTGACCGGCGATGTATTTGCCTCTTCTCGATGTGATTGTGGTTCACAGTTACATGCAGCCATGGAGATGGTTGAGCAGGAGGGGAAGGGTGTTATCTTGTATATGCGTCAGGAAGGACGAGGAATTGGCCTTGTCAACAAATTGAAAGCGTATAATTTGCAGGACGAGGAAGGCCTAGATACTGTAGAGGCAAATGTGCAGCTCGGTTTTAAAGCGGATTTACGTGACTATGGTCTCGGTGCACAGATGTTGCGTGATCTTGGAGTACGTAAAATGAGGCTTTTGACCAATAATCCTAAAAAAATAATTGGTTTGGAAGGTTATGGTCTGGAGGTTGTTGATCGTTTGCCCATTGAAATGCTGTGTGAGGTTGAAAATAAAAATTACCTCAAATGTAAGCGTGATAAATTGGGACACATGCTTGAACTCTATGGTGAGTCAGCACCACTTGAAGATGCCTCAAATGAGTCCTGATAGCTCCATGGCAAGAATTAAATTGTTGCTCTAGCAACCAAATATTTTAAGACATTTTGGAGTAAAGAAATGCCACGATATATAGAAGGTGATTTGAAGGGTGATGGAAGAAAGGTTGGTATTGTTGTTGCCAGGTTCAATTCATTTATTTCTGAAAAACTGCTTGAAGGAGCTTTGGACAGTTTGGTTCGCTCTGGAGTGAGTGATGATGCCATTGACGTTGCCAGAGTACCTGGAGCATTTGAAATTCCTTTGGCGTTACAGAAAATGGCCCATTCTAAAAAGTATGATGCCGTGATTTGTCTTGGTGCTGTCATTCGAGGTGCAACTCCGCATTTTGATTTTGTTGCTGGTGAAGTTGCCAAAGGAAGTGCCCAGGTAATGCTCGAGACAGGTGTGCCTGTCCTTTTTGGTGTTCTGACCACAGAAAGTATTGAGCAGGCCATCGAAAGAGCAGGCTCAAAAGCAGGTAATAAAGGATCTGATGTTGCTATTGCAGCCCTTGAGATGATTAATCTTCTTAGTCTTCTTGAGTCTCTTTAAACTAGTTGTATCCAAACAGTTCATCAGGCTAGTTTAAGATTATGGGTCTACGAAGAAAGTCCCGTGAGATCGCCCTGCAATTTTTATTTGGGTATGATTTCCATGATCGGGTCAATGATGAGAACGCAGTTGATGAAGAAATAACAGCGTTCTGTGATAATTTTGAGGCTGGGAAGAAAACACTTCCTTATGCCAAAAAGCTAATTGTTGGCATCTGTACACATCGCAAAGAAATTGATTCGCTCCTGGCAGATCATTCGCATAATTGGCGCATTGAAAGAATGTCTCTGGTTGACCGGAATATTTTACGCATAGCAGCATATGAAATGCATTTTGCTACTGATGTGCCAGCAAACGTGGCTATTAATGAAGCGTTGGAGATTGCTAAGCGTTATTCTGTTGCTGATTCCATTTCTTTTGTAAATGGTATCCTGGACGCACTCCAGAGCGGGCAACGATCAAAAGGCTAACGCCCAGGCGCTATTTTTTGGAGAGTGACTGGAACCAGTTTTTTGTCAGTTCTATAACTCCGCCACTTTTTCTAAGACCGCTTACAAGACACAAGAGAGCCCAAATTCCTACGAGTATACCTACACCAGTTATTATATAGAACAATATCATTACTGCTGTTCCTCGGTATTTTTTTTCTTAGCGACTGCAGACGCATCTTTTTGATTTTTTAAACGACTTAGGGTAGAAAAGCTATACTAACCAATATGTTTGGCTGGCTCTAGTTTTTCTTGAGTGTATTTCAAAATATCATTTATTGCATAGGGTAAGAATTTGACTAAGGAAAAAAATCCACGATTACACCATGAACTCGTGGCTGTTTTTAACCTTTTTGTAGCGGTCTTTCTCTTGCTTTGTCTGATCTCCTACAGCCAAAGTCTCCTTGGCGATCAACCCCTTATTCAAGCTCCTGCAGAAAATTGGTGTGGTTCTCTTGGCTTTTATATTGCCCATTACCTTTTTAGTTTTTTTGGTCTTACTGCCTTTTTCCCAGTTTTGATTCTGACAATTATATCCTGTTGCGCTTTTTTTCCAGGTTTTACCGTTAATAGTCTTCATTATGTTGTTCTAGGAATTACTGGACTTCTCATTGCCGCAAGTGGACTTCTTGCCACGCTTGATAAATTAGTTTTTTCTCCTGAATATATATCACCAGGGGGATATCTTGGGGCCCTTATTTGGGTGCTTCTTGGCAAAGCCATGGGCTCTGTTGGTTCTGTACTTGTCCTTGTTCTTTTGCTTATATTCTCTTTAATGGCAGCAATCCGCTTTTCTATTTTCTCCACCTCTAAATGGATATGGCAGAAAGGTGGGCAGGTTAAAAAAAGCCTCCCCAAAAAGCCTGTTCTAATGCCAAACCGCTCCAGCAAAACAGAAAAACGCAGAGTGCTTCCTGATAAGAAGATTTCGGTGAAACAGAACAACGGAATGCCTGCTGTTCATGCACCTGTAAAGGTTGAAGTAGCAGCAGAACATGAAGAGGGCTTTGCACTGCGGCCATTAAAAGGTGGTCAATATCAGCTACCGCCAATCTCTTTGCTTGATCGCAGAGAAAGTGAAACCATTGTTGTTGATAAACAGCATTATTATGACGTTTCTAAAATATTAGAAAACAAGCTCCTTGATTTTAATGTTGAGGGAAGCGTAGAAGGTATCTCACCAGGACCTGTTGTCACAACCTATGAATTTTCCCCGGCTCCTGGAGTGAAAATAAACAGGATTGTTTCTCTGGCTGATGATCTTGCAATGGTGCTCAAAGTGGTTAGGGTCCGCATTGTCGGTTCCATTCCTGGTAAAGCTGCTATCGGGATTGAAATACCAAACCCAAAACGTAACTCTGTCTATCTCCGTGAAATTCTTCTGAGTGATGAGTATAGAAAATCAACAACACGGCTCAGCCTTGCTCTGGGACTTGATGTAGTCGGGCGTCCAGTTATAACTGATTTGACGAGAATGCCACATCTACTTATTGCTGGTGCTACCGGGGCAGGTAAATCTGTTGGTATTAATGCCTTTATTGCTTCTATTTTGTATAAATCAACTCCTGCAGAAGTCCGTTTTTTGATGATCGATCCGAAGCGGATTGAGCTTTCTATTTATGAGGACATTCCGCATTTATTGCACCCTGTTGTTGTAGAACCAAAAATGGCAAGCAGGGCGCTGATGTGGGCAGTGCAGGAAATGGAGCGTAGATATCGAATGCTTGAAGAAAAAAAGGTCAAGTCCTTTGATTCATATAATGAAGTCTCAGAAGAAAAAATGCCCTATATTGTCATAATCGTTGATGAGCTTGCTGATTTAATGATGGTGGCATCCAAGGATGTTGAGACTTCCATAGCAAGGCTGGCGCAAATGGCACGAGCAGCCGGCATGCATATTATTCTTGCCACTCAGAGGCCTTCTGTTGATGTTTTGACAGGCTTAATTAAGGCAAATTTTCCCACACGTATTTCTTTTAAGGTCTCTTCCAAGGTTGATTCCAGGACCATTATTGATGGATCTGGGGCTGAGCATCTTTTAGGGGCAGGTGACATGCTCTTTTTGCCCCCTGGTGCTTCAAAACTGCAACGTATTCATGGCGCATATATTGACGAAGAGGAAACCGAACGCATTGTTAATTTTCTCAAGGAACAAGGGAAGGCTGAATATGACGATTCAGTCATGCAGGTTGTGGAAGAGGATTCTGATGCTGGTTCAACTGCCGAGAGAGAATATGATGAAAAATATGACGAGGCAGTTTCAATTGTCTGCGAAACAGGGCAGGCTTCGATATCCATGGTGCAAAGAAGATTGCGTGTAGGATATAATAGAGCTGCAAGAATGATTGAAATGATGGAGCAGGAGGGCATTGTCGGCCCCTCGGATGGCTCCCGCCCAAGAGAAGTTCTTACCAGGAATACCTATACACAATAACCCTATTTTTTTTATCCTGAAAAGTTATTCCTATAATTTTGATATCTGTTTCAGAAACTTAAAAAAAAAGCTCTAATTCAAGAGTGTTTTTTCTGTTTCATTCCAGTTAATCACAAACTTTCAGAAGGTTAGCGAATTTCATAGTTTTTATCTTTTGGAAAAAGCGTGAAAAAAGCGGAGTTATGAGAATTTCTGATGTTTTCAATAAGAATTTCTGAGAAGGTCCCTTGTAACGATTTTCCTTGACAATATATGCCCTTCTAATTTATATCTTCGTTCGTTAAAAATGAGTGGCTGTTCATTCTTTTTTTTCGATTATTTAAATCTTCGAAAGATGCGAAAGAATAGATACTTTGTCGAAAAGACTGCAGCAGAAGCATATGGGCTAAGAAAGTTCTGAAAAGCACAGCCTGTATGTAGATTGTATGCATTTTTTTATCAGAGGTAATTGGCACCGCATGAGCGTTGCCATAAAGGAAAATTCAAGTGAGGAGGTAGATTAATGCCAAGTTACGTAGATCCTTCAAAATGTGATGGATGCAAGGGCGGCGATAAGACGGCCTGCATGTACATCTGTCCAAACGATCTCATGGTCCTCAATGTTGAGGAAATGTTAGCGTACAATCAGGAGCCAGATGCATGTTGGGAGTGTTACTCTTGTGTAAAAATTTGTCCACAGGGCGCTATTTTAGTCCGTGGGTATGATGACTTTGTACCAATGGGTGGTCAGGTTCATCCAATGAGAAGTTCTGACTCCATTATGTGGACTGTCAAGTTCCGTAACGGAAACATGAAGCGTTTCAAATTCCCGATTCGCACAACTGCTGAGGGTGCTGCTAACGAGTATCCTGGTGAAAGAGGCGACAAACTTGATGACGAGAACTTGCTTCTCGAGAGTGACCTTCCTACACCGAAGGCGATTTCTTAAGTTAAATTGATCGCATAGGTTTAGATACTAAAATTCTTTTATTATAAGGAGATAGTAATATGGCATTACCGAATAAGCCGAAAGGTGAATTGGCAGCCGTTGTGGATCCGGAAATTGTAGAGCATGAGTGTGATGTTCTTATCGTAGGTGGTGGTATGGCCGCTTGCGGTACCGCTTTTGAGATTGGAAAGTGGGCTCCTGCAGATCTAAAAGTAACTTTGGTTGATAAAGCTTCTCTGGAGCGCTCTGGTGCTGTTGCTCAGGGTCTGTCAGCTATTAACACCTACATCGGCGAAAATCCGATTGAGAATTACGTAAAAATGGTTCGTAACGACCTTATGGGCGTTGTACGTGAAGACCTTATTTACGATCTCGGTCGTCACGTTGATGAGTCTGTTAAATTGTTCGAAGAATGGGGCCTCCCAATCTGGAAGAAAGACGCAGACGGTGAAAACCTTGATGGTGCAAAACCTGCTCCAACCCTGCGTGAAGGCGGAACACCTGTACGTACAGGTAAATGGCAGATAATGATCAATGGTGAGTCTTACAAGTGTATCGTAGCTGAGCCTGCGAAAAAAGCTCTTGGCGAAGACAACATCATTGAACGTGTTTTCATCGTTAAGATGCTGCTTGATAAAAATAAAGAGAATACCATCGCTGGTGCGGTTGGTTTCTCTGTACGTGAAAATAAAGTTCACGTCTTCAAATGTAAAACTTCTCTTGTTGCATGTGGTGGAGCTGTTAATATTTTCCGCCCACGTTCAACTGGTGAAGGTAAAGGACGTGCTTGGTACCCAGTATGGAATGCTGGCTCCACCTACACCATGTGTGCACAGGTTGGCGCTACTCTGACCATGATGGAAAATCGTTTCACCCCAGCCCGTTTCAAAGATGGTTATGGTCCTGTTGGTGCATGGTTCCTTCTGTTCAAAGCAAAAGTACAGAGCGGTCTTGGTGAGTTCTATGCAAACAGCGACTCTGTAAAAGATGAACTCGAGAAGTTC
>CAMYOP010000222.1 GCA_947260045.1 uncultured Desulfobulbaceae bacterium | reverse complement strand
CCCGCTCAGGCTGTTATTGATCTGAAAATGCCTGGCAAAAGCGGTTTGGAACTCCTGGAAGACGGGCTTGCCCTCAATCCTTCCATGGATGTGGTTATACTGACTGGCTATGGCAGCATTGCCACTGCTACAGAAGCCATAAAGATAGGAGCCAGACATTATCTGGCCAAACCAGTAGATGTTGATGATATAGAACGGGCTTTTTTAAGAGAAGAACCAGCTGACCCTCCCAGTAATAATGAACAAATCGATACCCCCACCCTTGCCCGCGTAGAGTGGGAACATATAAACCGGGTACTTTCAGACTGTAATAATAATATAAGCAAAGCTGCTAAAAAATTGGGACTGCACAGGAGAACGCTGCAGAGAAAATTATACAAATATGCTCCCAGGTAAGTACTGCTGCAAAATGCACGTTCTCTAAAAGCTGTTTCTTTCTGACACTTTACACCTCCAGTCACTGTTTAGTCCCAGCAATCCCTCTCCACTGTTGCGACAATTTGCCACATTCCCAAACAACATGCTTCGTGATAGAGTTTGCTTAAATCCTTGCCACATTGTGACAGATTTCTTTCAAATAAATACGACCAGAACGGACATTTTTATTTCAACTATATGAAAAGCTTTTCTTTTCCATATACAAGCGCACAACACCTTGCTGGTATACACCGACTCCTGCTTCTTCTCCTCCAACCTACGCCAACGGGTTTTAGAATACAAAGCAGGAGTCGGAATACCTTCTACCCTGAGAGAGAAACTCTCTTTCACACTATTTTACTTCACCTATAAAGATACTAGATATGATGTACATAACTACTTTTAACGCGCCCGAAACCATAGAAAATGCCGATAGATACTTCTTGAACAAAAAAGAATTACCTATTGGAAACATATTGGATAAGGGACACTAAGACAAAATATTGAAATGAAAAGGGAGGTGAGAAGCAAAGAAATTTCAATCTTTGGATGAAAAGTAGGAGATAACATTTTTTAAAACCAGGAGGTCAAATGAAGTTGTGTACAATGTACAGAGTACTCATTGGCTTGACCTGTCTCGTGTTTCTATCAGCACAGTCAGGTATAGCCAAGGAAGCAGAGAGCATTGACGAACTCGTTGCAATGTTCGATGAATCCAAATGTGCCCAGTGTCATGAACAGATCTATAATGAATGGCAACATTCATGGCATTCAAAGGCAATTATATCGTCGCTGGGAGGTATGCGAAACTTTATAGCAGTTGGTGTTGCAAAAGAATGGAATGCAAAGCTGACAAAAGCTGAAGTATTAAAATGCCTCGACTGCCATGCGCCGACGGTGAATTATGCCTCGGAAAAACTGGCTGTCGAAATCGGTGAGATGATCGTAACTGCCTTTGACAAAAAGGGTACTCCAGAAGGCGACAAAGCAAAATCTGAACTGTCAAGGCTCAGTGTCGGTTGCCTGGGTTGTCATAACGTAAAGGCAACATCTGTGGCAAGAGGCTTGCGCGGCGCGCCAGTAGCTGGTGCTATTTATGGTCCAAATGGTAATGACAGCGATGGTCACGAATCAATTGAGACTGTAGACCTCAGCCGTTCCGTTTTCTGTATGCAATGCCATGGCGTCTACAAAGCCCCAGATGGTGAAACTATCAAGTGTAACACCCTTTCCGGCAGTTACCAGAACACCTATATGAACCTAGGTGGTTCAGAGACTTGTCAGGATTGCCACATGAAGAAAGGGCATCTCTTCCCTGGCGGTCATGATCTGGAAACAGTGGCAGAGGGATTAGGCTTTAACGTCGAGATTACCTCTTACCGTCATTTACCTGGTAAAGTTTACGGGGTTAAGGATAGTACAAAATGGGTCCCAAGTGTTGTGATCAACGCCTTTGTTGAAAACAAAACAGGACACCGTATACCTGATGGCTGACTTTGGTCTGGCAAAGTGGTCCTGGAAGTGACCGCAAAAGATTTGACAATCAAAGACCCAGAAAAACAAGAAGTATTCAGATCTGAAAAAAACTGGTTTGAAATCGGAGTGGATATGGATAGGGATATGCGTTACGGCGCATGGCAGATCAAAGAAACAATTGATTTGACCCTTCCACCGAAACAAACCCAGAAGGAAGATTATCTCATAAACTTTGATACCGATACCGAAAAGGTAGAGATAGAGGCAAACCTCTGGTACTACCTCAAGGGTAGCAAAGGAGATATCATCCATTCCGTCAAGGAGACCATCTCCTACGAGACGGACTGATCGCAATTTAGACGTATTCTAATCTTCACCTGGCGGGCTCGCGCTTTTCCCCTCTGCGGGCTCGCCTCTTTTTATGCCAATCACTGGCTGATCAGGCTTAAAAAATTCATTTAATTACGAGTAGTGCTTTTCAATGCATTTATCACAGATGGAATGACTGAATCTTGCTTCTGTATGCTTGGCGATATACTGTTCCAACTGGTTCCAATACCCTTTATCATCTCTGATTTCTTGACAGTGCATACAGATGGGTAAAATACCGCTGAGGGTTTTAATTTCGTCTTTTGTAACCTGCAGCTCATTGATTATTTTTTGCCTCTCCTCCACTTCATCCTTGAGATCCTGATTGAATTTTACCAGCATTATCCTTTTTCTCTCAAGAAGAGAGCCTCCAATCAAAATCAAAACAACACCGCACAGACCAGCTACACCATAGCCAAAAATCAAGTTTTCATGATTTTTTTCTGTGAAATGCTGAAGCGTTACACTTATCCCACCCCGAACGTCTCCCTCCTGATACCCCTGCTTGGCATGACATTTCAAACAACTCAGTTCGGTATACAGGGGCGCCATATAGCGGAAATAGGAGTCTGCACCATCAGAGACAAATCCTCCTTTCTCAAGGGCACCTTCCTCAAAGGTCAATAACCACTCGCGCTCCCACACCTCTGCCTTGTTAGCAGGCCTGATCGGGTTGAGACTTGTAATATGAAATTGAACAACTTTGCCTTCCTGCATCGCATATTCTGCAATTTGCCGTGTCATAAAAGCAGGGTTAACCTTGGTGAGCCTAATATTCTCTACCGTCGTCAGATCCCGAAGTGGATCCTCAAGATAGGGATTGGGCTGGGTCTTTTCACTCACAGGAACATACACACCGCCATGCTCCGCGTTCCATGATCTAGTAACAACCATCTGCTGAAAAAAAGCTCTTGCCGTTTCAAAAGCAAGTTGCTCATTTGCCTTGGTATCATTGATCATATTCAACCAAAAAGAACCACAAACGATAGCCAGCCAGAATATAATAACTGCCGTAACACCTTTCTTCATAAATATGCGATACTACCCATAGAGTATAATTTTGTATTTATTTTTACAAAAAACACCTGGATTCTCCAAATCATTATACTATCAGTTGAAATTTTCTCCTAAATTTTAAATTGCTCAAAACTCTGATGATATGCACAACCAGTATGTGAAGGCTTGAGACATTTCCAGGTTTCACCCAAGCCCTCTTTTTAAAATTGCACAAGAAGGTGCTACTCTAGAAACAAAGATATCTTTACAAAGCCAAAAACAATGTTTTGGAGTTTTTAAAGCGTAGATATTTTTACGGAAGGTACAATAATGACAGATTCGAAAAGAGTTTATGAACCTTAAAAAATGCCTGAATGGCACCAGGTGTGTTATTTTATGCGATCCACATAGATTATCATCAGCTTTGACAATAAAACAATGGCCAGGTTTGCTAAGAAGCGAGGAACAGAATTACAAAAAAAATCAAGAGTTACCGTTTTTGTCAAATTTTACAAGCATATACTGTGCCTTGGCATGACCATATTTAGCAGCACTTTTAAGATCTGCTATCATATGCTGACGGTCATCGACGGCATGGAAGGCTATTGACCTGGAATAGTAGAGATTTCCGTTGTGCGAATCCTGTCGAATTGCGTGGGAAAAGAGCACAATTGCCTTTTTATTTTCACCTGCTTTCAGGGCTCGGAGTGCTTGCTCTCTCCAGCCAACAAGGATTGGTCCAGCTTTATTTTGGGATGCCGCTATTGGCAGAGAGTGCGGCTTCTTATCTTGGGTCGTCAGCACTTTAGAATCAGAACGAAACTCCATTTTTTTCTTCTGTCTGAATTTTCGATACATAAAAAAAAATGTGGCCGTAGGCAAAACATTTATAGCCCATATCTGCAGCAAGCGTATAGTATTCAAATCCACCATTGTTTTTAAGGCTATATCAGGCATATCAGGTACCCATCGTTAACGTTTAAACTCCTACAAACAAACCAAAACTGTAAACCAGGACAATCTCATACTGGTATATAATGCTTCCCATAATAATTTTCAATCTAAATATACATAATATATATTTATGAAATAGGTAATCCCTATCACCAAGAAACAGTTACTGGATCCCAACCTGTAAACAACCTCTACAGGGACAGGAATTTTTTCTGGCATAGATGATTTTGCCTCCATTGGCATGGAACAGGCAGAGCTTCTCATGACAAAATCCGCAAGTGAAAATTGCACCGTACTGCGTGACAATCTCTCCGCCACGCTCCTTCGCATTGGGACAGAAATGGTGGGCGTGTTATTTGTTTGGAGTGAAACTTCAATCCAAAATGATGATAAGCTGTTAGACATGTATGCCAATCAGGTTGTCAACATGATCCAGACAAGCAAACTCTTTGAGGAACTGGAACATCGGAACGTGGAATTAAACCAAAAACCTCCAGCAGCAACATGAAAAGCTAAGCTATATCAAAGCATTAACAGAACTGCCAAACCGTCGTTATGTTACCGAACGATTCAGTGAAGAGCTCTCCAGCCCAAGCGCTATGAAAATTTTCCATGGCCTGTTTTCTAATGGACCTGAATCACTTCAAAGCCATAAACGATACGTATGGCCATAATACT
>CAMYOP010000221.1 GCA_947260045.1 uncultured Desulfobulbaceae bacterium | reverse complement strand
GCGCCGGCCAGCGTTGCTTTGGTGAGATTGCTATCGTGAAGATCCGCCCCCTTCATATTCAATCCCATCAACTTGATGCCGGACAAATCTAATCCGCTCATGTCGGCCCCAGATAGATCACGCTCCTCTTGTAAACTTTCCATAATTTGGTCTGGTGACTCAAATTTTTTGACTTTTACCATATC
Organism: uncultured Desulfobulbaceae bacterium; assembly: GCA_947260045.1. Taxonomy (GTDB): domain Bacteria; phylum Desulfobacterota; class Desulfobulbia; order Desulfobulbales; family Desulfobulbaceae; genus CAMYOP01. The sequence goes on along the minus strand of CAMYOP010000221.1, from coordinate 4,719 downwards.
CATTTTACCATCTCCTATTTGATCCTTTGATCAACAATAAATCACCTTTGCTTTTTAAACCGGAAGCATTGGGCTTGTATCATGTTTGTCATATGTGAGGTTGCTCTGCGTGCAGGCGATTGTGTGGTGGATGACGATGACACTTGGATGTTGTATAAAACAGGTCTATTGTTCTATCAAGCCTGTTATTCCCTGCATTGACTATCCCCGCAGGGCTTATTTGTATCCCTACTAGACCCGACAAGACAGAGGCTTGACTCACGATGTGCGCACCTATAGTCTGATTGAGTAGCTGATGATTGTAATATATTACGGCGTATCTACTGCTAGTTGGGCATCCAGCGGCTTCCACATGATAAACTATTCCAAAACAATAAATACAAAGAAAAAAGAGAATACCAGTGTGTACCTGCTTGTTCATTCTCCACCTCCTTGTTTGCGGCTATGTAAATACCTAGTGATAAAATACTACTTTTCCTGAAAGAATAATTTTTGACAGATAATCTGAGGCCATAATACCTATTTATTCGTAATTAGTATTGTGTTTGAATGAATAAGTAATCAAAATTGCAAGAAACCTCCAAGTGGTTCACAATGTTTGTATGAGACAAATTGCTGGGACGAGACGAGCTCACCCAGAATGAGACCACAAGGAGGTTTCCATGAGTAGATCTTACTACATCGGACTAGACATTCACAATAAGGTCATAGCTTTTTGCATCAAGACCTTTGATGGTCAAATAATTGATAACGAAAAAATTAATGCAGACCGAAAATCGGTTCATGAGTGGGCTAGCGAATTACCCGACCCTGGATTGGTGCCATGGAGGCAACTCTCTTCACTGGGTGGATATATGATTTCCTAACTCCTTATGCTGCTGAGTTGAAAGTAGCACACCCTGCAATGCTCAAGGCTATCACAGTCGCCAAGAAGAAAAACGATCAAGCTGACGCCGAGATGATCGCCGATCTCTTACGGGTGAACCTTTTGCCGGAATGTTACATGCTTTCAGAAGAGATACGAGAGCTACGGCGGATACTGCGTTATCGCAATCACCTTGTACAGGAAATAGGGGACAGACCACGGTTTATAGGCAGAAAAACGAGAAACCGTGGTCTGTCCCCGATTGTTACGCGATTGTTACGGAAAAACGAGAAAACGTGGTCTGTCCCCGATTGTTATGGATTGTTATTTACCGGCGCTTTCGGTCTGTCCCCGATTGTTACCGATTGTTATGTAGTGCATACTATTCATGAGAGACCTCCTTGTGATTAATGATTCTGTGCGGCTTTATGCTGTCACGGCAGCTCCTAAGCAATTCTACCACAGGAGGTCTCTTTTCCTTCTCATCTCCTCTACTTATGCATTCAAACAGGCTTGACAAGTGGGTATTCTGGTGCTGATATGGCTTGGAGTCAGGGTCTGAACACTTGATTTTGTCAGATCATTTATGTTTCTGTATCCATTCCTGAGCCAGCTTTTGGGCTTCAGCAACATGGCTAGATTTCATTTTCGCAGCCGCTATATTGAACAGCTTCTCGCTTTCTTTATCTCCATACAAAGCACCAAGCCGCCACCACATGCAGGCCTGTATGTTATTCTGTGGGACACCCAAACCTTTCAAGTGCATTTCCCCCATGTCTCTGAATGCCTTATAGTGACCCTGTTCAGCAGCCTTGCTAAACCATTTAACTGCCTCTTCAAAATCCTGGAGAACGCCTTCACCGTCCCGATACATTCCTCCAATACTGTGTTGGGCATATGCATTATACTGTTCTGCAGCTGCTAAATACCACTTTGCTGCTTCAGGTTTATTCTTCGGAACGCCAAGCCCCTGTTCATACATAACTGCAAGGTTATTTTGGGCACCAGCGAAGCCCTGATTGGCAGCCTTACGATACCAATGCAGCGCTTTCACGTAATCCCTGGCGACACGCCGCCCTTCTCTATAAAGGTTTCCAACCTCGGTCTGAGTAGCTGGATCAAGGATCATGTTATTCTCATCGAGTACAGTGCTCACTTCGGTTTCTTCCAAAACACTTTCGTCATCGTCATACTTGTTTTCGCCGAACCAGCCACAAGCCTCTGCCCTCATCGGAAAAATGATAAACCAGCAAAAAAAAACAACATGCGCAATGCAGATCGCCACTTTCAGGTTCCTTTCAGCTATTTTCATTTTTTTATCCATGTTCTTACGTACCAAGAGTTACAAAGAAGTACAAAGGGGTCATACAAAGGGGTCAGCACAAAGGGGTCAGGTCTTTGCTTGACTCTTGCCAGCATCACCCGGCCAGAAAACCCTATCTATTCTATAAAGTTATTTCTTTATAACGCGGTGATAGGAAAAGGCAAAAGATAATTTTAGTTTTGAATTTTGAATGGGAAATACCGTGGGAAATACCGGAAGAGATAGGGGTCGGAGATAGGGGTCAAGTCTGCTTTTGACTCTTCTCAATTCATCTAAAACAAAGTCAACATATTTCCAATCTATCCGTACAAAGTGACAGTGTGGGATATTCAGCCATATAACTTATTTTGGCGATACTTTAAACATCAAGCAATATGATACTTGCATTTCCGTTTCACACGTGATTTAGAAATGAGATTCTTTCATGGAGGTAAAGGAGCATTGTATTTGGAGAGGGGAACCACAAATAGAACTTTTATCATTTTAATACAAAATGTTAGCTTGGTCCGATAAGGTATAGTATGCAACTAGGGTATGTAGGATTTGGTTTCTAGAAAAAACAGCCATGCCTGCTGTCCCAGCAACATGGACAGTTTAAGTATATCCAGCTTCAAAGCAATAACAATTATAACTGTGCTCCAACTTCTCACTGGAGGAATTTTTGAGGGTTCATAAGTAGTTCCATCGTCAGTGCCTCAACATCGAAGTGGTCGATTTCTCTTTTTCCCAGCTCGATGAGTTGAGTAATAAATTTCATTTCTCCGTCTTTGAAGAACTGGTTTGGCATCATCCATGATTCACCGGCAGGGTTGAGCATGATGTTCACTGATTCCTCCATTTTTATCGCTGTCTTGCCGGTATCACCAAGCTTGTACACCATTGGTGTTCCATCTTTTAAAACCAGTTGTAATTCATCACCTTTTGAAACAAAGCGATTCATATGGGTTTGCCTTACCTGGTTGAGGGCTTCATCGAAACCTTTAAGTCCGGATTTGATTTCAAAAACGTTTACTATCTTCAAACCGCCTTTGCCAGGCACCGCTATGATGCCGTCCCAGATTTGCCTGGGTGCTTTAACTGCACTCTTTGCTCCTTGGCGTGTTTTCGCAGTGACGGCCATCACATTTTCGATCAGTTGGGCATTCGGATATGTTTTCTGAATCTCTGCTAAAACGTCCAGCTTGACCTGTTTGCAGAGCATTTCTGTTACTTCACCCTTTAGTTTCCAGAAATGTGGTAATGCAATCTGATCGGTTTTCTGAAAATTGGAGATCACATTGTTGTCAGAGTATTTTTTTATCAATGCCATTAGTCGTTCTTTCGAGAGACCTAAAGCCTCCTTAAACGGTTTTTCCAGTTGAGGCAGGTAGTGATTGGGTACCATATTGATATAGCTTAGGCTTCTGCCACTCTGAAGCACCAGAAAATGACGAAATTGAGAAAGGTCCATTTTGAGGAAGAGCTGCTGTAATTCGACTACATATTTTGCTTTGCTGTTGAGGAGCCAATCCAATTCATCAGTATACTTCATTTTGCCAGCCACATCCGTGTCATAGGCTTTTTGCAAAACTCTGAGTGCAAACTTAAGCTCTTTTGATTCTTTAGCAATTGTATTCACTCTTGGGATGATGGTCGTAAACATTTTTAAGGATTGTTCATTATCCAAATTTTTGACAGCATGGTGTAAGGCCATAATGGTCTCTGCGATTTCGTCACTGGCCCTGGCCGGCAAGAGTGCAGCTTGAAGTTTATCAACCGCCTCTTCCAATATTTTATACCTGGCTCCCATCAATCACTACCCGTAAAACGCCCTAAGGCGGCTGAGGTCCCTGGCCATTGATTCCTGGAGACTGTTCAGGAGAGGAAACCCATGCTTTGATAATTTATTTACACCCTGACGTAATACACCCGAACCTACCAGAGGCAAAATAGCCGCAATAGACACAATTATCTTTTCGGTGTCTGACAACTTGTTTCCAAATGCGTCTTCTCCATGGTTTAAGGCCGTGTAGAGTTCATACAAACCAAAAGCCTCTCCCAGAATAGGGGTAAATCCGATGATCATGGAAAATTGGAATTCCATGAACTTCTGATGTCCACTTTTGTGAAATTCGTACGACGCTCTCCCTCCCTGGCTTTTCTCAAGGTTTGCAAGGGGAATTTCTTTTTTGTTCTCCCACTCCATGAGGTGGATCCAAGGCAGGAAGTCCTTATAGCTGGGTACCCGCGTATCTGTTACAGGACGTATACTGGCAGCATCCTTGACCCTCTTGTCCATTTGGTCAAAATACGAATTTTTGATAATGGTGCCCGATAAAAGCACATTGTCTGACTTTCTGATATCAAGTCGCGTCCGGTAAGGGAGCTGTGACCCGTCTTGAATCATCTTGGGATGGTTGTCGAAGAAAAACTCGAAATCGAAATATTTGGGTTTTGATATGAGAAGTTCAGCCGTGTGTATATTTTTCATGGATTCGGTGAGTTTTTCTGCATCCTCGTTTCCCTTTGCAATGTCGTCGTGATAGACAGG
>CAMYOP010000220.1 GCA_947260045.1 uncultured Desulfobulbaceae bacterium | reverse complement strand
TCTCGGCACAGGACTTGTAGGAGTTGTCGGTGCTGCTAGGAGAAGGAAAAAAAATCAGACGTAATTTTGTCTATAAAGAATTGTTAAAAGGCAGGGCCAAAGATGGTCCTGCCTTTTTTGTTTGATTACTTGCAATTTCCGAACAATCCAACACAACAATCTGAACAATCGGGGACATGAACAATCGTAACAATCGGCGTAACAATCGGGGACAGACCACGATTCATTTTATCTGTATACCGTGAGCTGCCCCTGATTACTCTCATCAAAGTCTTCCATCAACAGGATTTTCCGTTTTGTCTCTTCCTCATCTATTATGGGGAGGCTATAAGACTGATGCTTTACTTGAAGTATGCCAATACTGACTATCTCTTTTAAAAGAAATGGCAGACCAGATAGAAGTTGTCGCCTCTCTGATCTTTGACTTTTTCATGTTATAACAACTTCGTACCCTTCATATTTTCTTATGTTAATTACTTTTTCAGCATCAAACATAAGATATTGGGCTTTGATACCGGTCAAAATGCCTTCAATATATGAAACTTTTTCTGGGTTAAATGACGATATTTTTTCAGGATATCTTAACACTGGAAAATGCCCGTTAAAAATAGTGCTATCCAAAGACAGATATTTCCGGAGCCCATCAGGAACAGATGTTTGGACCAGGTCAAATGCTTCATTAAAATTGACTATCTGCATTACGTCATTTCGTAACATTTTTTGCCAATGAGTTTTGTCAGTAAAATACTTCTTCAACTCTACTTCAATTTGCCCAGCTAAATTTCTATTGGGAGTCTTAGCAAAAATAACAGCAGAGGACGCCCCTTGGTCAATCCAGCGTGTTGGGATATTGGCAATGCTTGTTACGCCAACTTTTATGGCACTGCTTGTGGCAAAATAAACAACATGAGGCTGGTTGTGATGTTGTTGCTCCCAGTCAACGTTTCTTCCTTCACCAAGATGAGCTCGGCAAAGCTCTGGCCGGATAATGCAGGGTGCTGCCTCTGGTGCATCCCTGAAACAAGGAAAACAGAAGCCTTGGCTAAAACTTTTCTTAGTTGGCCTGCCGCAACTTTTACAATAAATATTACCTGTGAATTCTATTTTTAATTTTTTACCAATAAAATCATTGAGTAGAACGAGTCCATCATCAGTATATAATTGATAGTGAATTGGGTTACCGCTTGACGCTATTAATTTCTTTAATCTTGTATTGATTTCCATCATATATTTCAAATAATATTAAAAAATTAGTCTGGATCTTGCCCATGTTTTAGCAAAAATACAACAAAAATCAGAAATAGCAGAAATAGGGGACAGACCACGGTTTATATTCCTATTCTTTTACACCTCAAGTCTGCATATCATGAGTTGTTACAGATAGTTATAACTATCGGGGACAGACCGGAATGGCGCTAGTATAAGCAGCTTCAGAAGGGTGACCCCTATGTCTGATCTAACCTTCTATGTTAATAGGTTTTTACAAAAATTATCACTTCCGCTGGAGCCACGTTGCGCACTTCAATATAGGTTGGCTCCCCTTCTCTGCCTGTAAATTTTGAGCCTGCTGAGCACAATTCAGAAGAAACAACCACATCACCGCCGCGTTGAGCTTCACCGTTGGGATTGACAATACAAAGTGCTTCCTGATTATCAAGAATGCGCGACCAGGCGATGAGTTCCCCAGCATTCTGCAAAATAAAGCCGCTGTCAGGTATGCGCGATTGTCTTATATATTGCCGCCCTACCCTGAGAACAGGGTAGCGAGCTCGCACGCGGCATAACTCGGCAATACGGATATAGCTTGGACTATCGGGATCAAAACAATGACTCCCTGCAGTGCCAAAGGGTCCAAAGCCTGGAAGCGACAGGTCACGATCATTTATCTGGCTGTGCAAATCATTATCATGGGAACTGCGAGGATGTTCAGGGCCAAACATAGCCTCCCGCAGGTAGCGGTCTCCATGATTATTTCCATCATTCCACCCTTCATTCTTCAGATAATCAAGCTGGGAATGGGCAGGTCCCGCAAAGGCCTGTTCTGTACCGTAATAAATACATGGTATGCCCAGGGTAAACAGCTGGACAGCAGTGGCAGCCACCACCTGATAATCTTTGACCTGGGAGTCATCTGGGATTTCAGCGGAAAATCGAATCTTGCTGACGCATACATGGTCATGGTCATCCAGTATGGAGACATGCCTGTCTCCTAAACTTCGGTGAGACCCGAACCCTAAATCATTTTCACGAAATCCATCCAGATATACCTTGCCAGGCATCAATCCCTTGCCGACAGCCTGCAAATTCGGCCTTACGCTGCCGATATCAAGGGCTGCTGTCATATTGCGCTGGAGAATGGCGAGTCGATCTAAATAATAGTCCTGAAAATAATCCCCACCTGCAATTTCGCCTACCAGCAGGAAATTTCGTTTTCCAAGAGAGTCTGCAAATTCGCGGATAGCGCCGCAGAAGTTTCGAGCTTCATCAATGGATACATGCTTAACCGTATCTATGCGAAATCCGTCGCAATCAGAGATACCAATCCAATACTTAAAGCAATCAACCAAAAATGACATGGTGGAGCCAACATCCAGGGCAAAGTCTTTGAGCGCAAAAAAATCGGTTCTTTTATGTTCTGCATACGGATTGTCTATCTCTCCTTTACCAAGGTCACCTTTACCGGCTCGAGTATAACATTCCGCCTGTTGCAACTCACGAGGCCAAACTCCGTCATGAATTTGATTAATATCGCCAGGGGTTGACGTGAACCCTGATTGCTGCTCATTGCGCCAGGCAAACTTCCATTGCGAATAAGACTGGTCATGGGGATTGCCATAAAAATTAGGCCAAGATAAGAAATGAGGTTGGTTTTTTGCTTTGTTGAGACTGTCTTGAGGCTCAACATAACCCCAATTATCCCCAGAATGGTTCATGATAATGTCCAGGATTATTCGCATGCCTTTATTATGGGCAGCAGCAACCAGATCGAATAAATCCTGCCGCGTTCCGAATCGACTATCTACTTCCAGAAAGTCTTGAATACCGTAGCCGTGATATGTATCCAAGCGAACCCGTTGTTTAAAAATCGGGCCAACCCAGATTGTTGTAATCCCTAAGTCATTCAAGTAATCAAGCTTGTTCTCAATTCCTTTTAGAGTACCTCCCTGCCATCGTCGACCAGAGTCTGCCCATTTTTTCCAGTTCCAGCCAGGTCGGCTCTGTAATCCGCGTAGATCAATGATTTGCTGGCGGGTCAGCAGTGATCTGGTTTGTTCTTTATTGTCGCTGAAGCGATCCGGTAATAAAAAATAGAGCACCTCATCTCGCCAGTCTATAGGAGAGGGATAATAATCGAGATTTTCACTGCGAGCTGTATTGATCAGATTAAGTGCGGAAGATAAGTCTTCGGGACGGTCACTGTTAAGATAGTTTGAGAGATTCGGCATCACAATTCTCCTACAGGTAAGAATTTGAAAGTATGAATCAATTATCTGATTAACTGCTGTGATTATTTCTTTTTAGATCTCGAAAAATCCGTTAATCAAAGCAGAGTCATAAGGATCAATGCCCCTATATATCCTTTGGCTTCCAGATGATCCTTGAGAGGTTTTTCCTTTGATCGTCAAACCTTCGTTAATGACCAGGAAGATTTCCTTCATGGGCAGTATTTTCTTCCAGATGCTCCAGCAAAATTCGTCTTACTTCATTAATGGCTGGTGTTTTTTTATGCAGAGTTAAGTGGTCGGCTCGAACAATGAGTTCTGATTTCGCCTTTTCTACGTGTGAACTCCAGTACGCCACTACACTATCGGTACCGTTTGTACGTCCTGCACGCCAGATGTCACCGATAATAGAATGGACACTTACCGTGGGATTCCATGAGCTTGCCCCCAGAGCGAGGCTAAAAAGGCTATCAGGAGCAAGATTGGCGATGCTGTTTGAGGCGTGCTCCAGACGTTCCTTACGGCCATCTTTTGCTTCAATGAATTGACGTATGTAGTCCGGTCGATTCATGAGACTTTGACCGATTAATCCTACGGTACGGTTAGCCATATTGGCTCCGCGGTGCGGTGTGCCCATGAATAGCGCACGGCTTACATAGGGTAAGGGCTCAAATTTTATAAGGCTTTTCACATACTCCTGAAGTTCCTCGTCTCCCCTGGTAAGTTCAAGAGCGCGTTTCTCCAATTCCAAAAAATGTTCAGCCGACGAAGTAATAAGTAATCGGGAAATGAGACCCCCCATACTGTGACCTACCAATACCATATCCTTCCATTCTTTCTTTTCCTCCTTGAAGTTCAGATGCAATGCGTGGAGTGACTGCCGCAGCTCGGAGGCGGACTGCAGGATAGGGTTCATGGTGGGATAGAAAAAAATCCAGAATTGATACCGCTCGTTCAGGGCAGGATCAGTGAGGAGTGCGTTGAGCATAGGAACCCAGGTAAGCGGGGAATCCATCAAACCGTGGGTAAATATGACTGGAATTTTTTTGGGGTTATACGGCGCTAACAGATACAGTCCGCGCTTGACAGCGACCGATTCATCGCGCAGCAGACCAGGCATTTTCAGCAAACCACGGTACTGTGATTCCTTTTGGTAGAGAAGTGCTAATGCCAGACTGGTATCCGCCTCAAGTGGTACTCGTTTTTCTGCAACCTCGACATGTGTTGTCGTAAGTGGGTTCCATAATTCGATTTCTGCGCTCAGGCTGCTGCCGTTCTTATACCATGGCTCATGAAAGCGAAGCAGTAGGGTTGCAGGTTTCACTGCTGCCTGTTGTACTGGTGGATGGATCAAACTTTGTCCCTCAACCAGTTTTAATCCCGGCCTGACACCAACAATCGGAACCCCAATGCCGCGGCGCCTGTTATGAAGGCGCAAGGCATCAGTCTTGTAGAAAAATGCTACCAGAATATCAGTCAGTGCCGAGATATCAGCAGCTCCATGTCCCCTGGATATTGTTACCTGACCCTCGACCAGCGTAAGTGTTCGTTTGTCGCGCTTGACACTTTCACCCTTCAAAAGAAGGTCAATGAGTTGGGAAAGAGAATAATTGTAAAGATTTGCTGCAAAACGGAGGTTGGGGTCAAGCGGGTCTAGATGAGGTCCCATCTCCTTGTCGAACATCACCGCGTAAGCAGCGCGAGCTGCAGTCAACAGGAGCTTCTCTTTAACAGCATCATTTTTCGCCTTAGTCCCGGACAAGTAGGCAAATTCTGAAAACGATATCAGCCCGGCTCTATCTGGTTTTTGGAGTAGCTGCTCGCGAAGTTCGCTCAGTATGTGAACCGGGCGCGAAAAATCTTTGGCTTCCCATCCGCGCAGCGAAAGATAGGTAGAGGTTGGCTCGCTGACCTCCCCGGTTGTAAGCGCATTCTCGGTGAGCATCCGTGGCCAGTAGTCAGACTTTACCCGTTCAACAGGAGATAACGCACATCCAGTGAGTAACATGAGACAAAGAATGGATATTGCTTTACTGAAAAACTGCATTCTTTCCACCTTGGTCAAAGGGTGCACCCTGTAAAAAATGATATACAGAGAACAGTTGCCATCTCAATCTAGCAGATTAATCAAGCTGAAACGACATCATATTTGCTGGCTTCTACATTGGCATTATCATACCTGACTCAGTCCTGTCTCATAAATAATCTTATAATAAATCTGGTAATCATTAAGAAATCTATGAGACAGGTCCGGTTTGCTCTAATTCTCTATGATATAAACCGTTATTCTTTTCTTGAGTTGCAACGATTCTCGAATTATGGATGAGAAAGTATTACGAGGTCTACCTTATCTGTAAATGATACCATATTTCAAAATAGCCGCTCTTAATTCACCAAATCTCGGATTTACACCCTGAGATTTCAATGAGCTTAATGATACCATTAGACGGGCGCCTGTTGTACTCCTGCTCGGCCCCAGGCAATGCGGAAAAACTACCCTGGCTTGCCAAAAATGCACCCTCAGGGCTTAACTCAATACCACCCTTGTGAGATTCTCTATTTTTAGATTATCGTGATTGTGTTAAGTCTGAAATATAAAAGTTCCAGGTAACAATTACACCAAACAAAACAAATAAGCATAAAGCGAACGTTCAAATAATGAAGAGGAGGCTTATTAATGAGTAATGACGTCACAATGAAAACAACTAAAAAGGAAATGCTTGAATTCATAAATAAATTACAAAAAGAGCTTGAGGAAAAAGAGAAAAATAAATTGAATCCGGAAAAGGTCAAAGAAGAAACCAGAAAAGTGACAACTGTTAAAAATGCCGACGAAACCCTAGAATCAAGCCTCAGCGTTGACATTCATACTCTAAAATTATCAATTAACAGAGAACTCACCAGCCTTTCTGATAAAATTGAAGCTGAGGCAATTTGAAAGAAGCAATAGAACTCAAGCAGGCTGAGCTTGAAGAGATCTATGGGATTGAAAGAGCTGCAGCAGATCTCGCCGTTATCCTGGAGGCACAAAATCGGGCCAATGATGAATTTGCAGCAGAAACAGCAGACAAAAAAGAAAAATTGGATAGCGAATTAACTGAGAAACGCCAAAAACTTGAACAAGAAATTACTGAGGCACAGACTACCTGGCAACAAGAAAAAACAAGCTACCTCGCTCAATTTAAAGAGGAAAAAGACACCAACGAGAAGGAGCGTCTCAGAAAACAGGAAGAATATGAGTATGAACAAAATCGCACCCGTCAACTGGAGAAAAATAAATTTGACGATGAAATGACGGCTCTTGAAAAAAGTATAGCTCAAAAAAAGGAAGATTTTGAAAACAGTCAAAAGTTAAAAACCCAAGAACTTGATGAACGGGAAAAAAATGTTGTTGGGCAGGAAAAAACGATGGCAGACCTTAAACAGTCTGTGGATTCCTTTCCTGAAGAACTGGAGAAGAAGATCAGTGCTGCAGTAAAAGAAACTGAGAAGCGTCTGACCAGCGAATTTTCAAAAAATGAAGAGTTGCTGACCAAAGGTTTTGAAGGGGAGAAAAACGTTTTCAGTGCTAAAATAGCATCACTGGAAACGCTGGTAAAAGATCAGGCAAAGCAGATTGAAAAATTATTAGTGCAGCAGGAAAAAGCCTACGAGAAGGTCCAGGATATTGCCAGTAAGGCAGTAGCAGGTGCTTCTGACCGTCCTCAGAATATTATGGTGAGGCCAGTAGAGCAAGAGCGTAAAAGTTAAGGAGTGCACCCTTGCCTTCTTAGTGATGGAGGCTGGTGTTACCAGGGGATAAAAAAACCTCAAAGACTCTTGGGTATCAACTTGGAGTCTTTGAGGACGATGTACAGAATTAATTGCTTGTTGGGAGGTTGGGAATAGGTGTGAAAAGTATCCAGGGGAAATTTTTTGCCAAAAGATTAATAGGCCTTGTGAACCTGTTACTCTTATGATGTGCATCTTGAAGCTCGAACATAACCTGTCTGGTTTCGGGGTTCTTGTCAATGCTCATGTTGGAGTAGGTTACTGTCTTCAGGAGATTAATATACTGGGTTCTGGTAGCATTCCCCGTAAGGCTGAGAACACCTGTTGCATCATTGTAGGAGCCGCTTATTCCTGATGAAGGGGTAAAGTCAAGCAGCTCAAAGTCCGTAACAGTATCCAGCCAGATTATTGCATTTATGATGATGTAGTTTTCGCTTCCGTCAGGTCCTGACGTAAAAGAATTATCTATAATGACAGCAGGAAACTTTTTAGTATATTCCAATGGATTTCCATTTCCGCCAAGTTCCGGAATAGAGGCCAGGGCAATATTTGAAAAAACCATGTTGCCGGCAGCTGAAGCAATGATACCGATCGTGTCGGTGGCTCCGCTGTAAGATACGCCAACACCACTGACCGTGTTTAAAAGGGCTGCCAGCTGGTTTCCATTTGTCACTGTGCTGAAATCCAGACCGGAAGTATTGGCGTTTGAACTGTTGAGCCGAATATTGAAACCGTTGGCAGTATTGGCAATGGCGTCTGTGATGCCGGTGATATCTACCGAAGCAAAGGTTGCGGGAGTTATGAATTCGAGAGCCAGACCAGTTATTGTAATTGGGCCTGTAGATGTAGTTGTAAAAGTGAAAGTGTTGCCGCTCAAAGTGACGTTGAAGAGGCCTGAAAGATTCTCCAGCACCACTTCAAGTTGGGTTCGATTTGATACAGAGGAAAAGGATACGGCATTTGCCTCCACCAAGGTTCCCCCTATCCTGATGCTAAAATAATCCACATCTGCAGCATCAAGATCAGTAACATCTGTAATATTAACAGTACTTGGCGCTGCAGGTACGGTCCCTGTTAGAAACTCCCAATGTGATAAATTGCAGAGAAATGGTCCAACGATGTCAAAGCTGTTACCAGGGGATCCATTGTGCGTGCAGGCTTGATTACGCCAGTTGCAACCCTGGTTGAGGGATTGGAGATCACTGCAGACCTGTTGAGCGTTCGAAGCTGTAATAGGGACTGTTTGTGTACCGGCACCTGAACATCCAACGGCCGTCATGGTAAAAGACGCAGCCTCTGGTGCAAGTATATTTGGAAAACAAACTGTTACAGCGTTGCCGCCGCCACCAACAAGATCACTTAGGGTTCCGCCTGATATCTCGTTATTGCCAATACTCACAGCACCATAATTCCCAACTGGAGTGCCGAAAGTGTCTATACCGGCGATGTTATTGGCCACATTACCGAGGTTTATTGCCAAAGCCTGGGATGCAAGTAGGATAGCAAGGACAGTAAAAGAACAGAGCTTAAATATCATGACTATATGACCTCTTTATTGTTCTGAGAATAGGGCTGTCTGGCTGGAACCTGTAACAAGATAAAATCAGCTGTGCGCTTCTTGTGAGTTGCAAACAGGTTATTTGGCAGAAACGTAAATTTACGTGCTGTATCGGCATCGGTGGCGGACAATACATTGAACCAAAATCATTTTTCCTCGGAGTTTATAAGGCTTAATTTAACAGGTTTGAGGTAGATATTCTTTATATATTTTGGCATTTGCTATCACTAACTTGATGGGTCAATTCTTGAAAGTAATCTTTGCGGTTTAATGTACACTAGTTACTTTGGTTAAAGTGAGACTTGTACCTTTAAAAAAAATAGGGTTCAAGGCGAGAAACTAATAATGGCTCGCTCAGTATACTGAAGATGGACAGAGGCTATTTAGCAACGTCTACCGACCTGAATTTGAGAGCTAAAATTTCCAAGCTCAACGGCAATCTCTTCGCCGGTCGTTTTTCAGGATCACCACCAGTAGAAATCCAGCCTTCAGCAGAATAACATTCATTGCCAACCGGATGAAGGAATTGTCCGGCGCTGCAAGCCCACCCGAGAAATCTCTGAATCAAGAAGGGGACTTTCAAGGCTTCAGGTGCTGGACCTGGGCTTGGCGGGGGACAATTAAACCCTATTAAATCTTACATCATTGACAAATAACTTACTGTTTTGTAGACTTAATCAAGACTTCTTCGAACACAGTCATGAAAAGCGACTTCTTATCTTCTGTAACGAAATCGCATTCAATATCCAAATTTCTTTCTCTAAAAAAAAGCCATTTCAAGCGGCTGTTATCTTTTTATATATAATATTGACCTAACCAAAAAAACAGGAGTTGACATGTCCTGCAGGAATTCTGTTCTTTTGCCTTTGCTGCTGGTACTGTCCATCGGGGTATTAATAGTCGGTGGAACAGGTTGTGTCGGAGTAGTAGGTAACGTCAAAGATCCGAAAACAAAATTCATCTGCATAAGCCCCATTCACAAATTGCAACTGAGCCACGAACTTTTACATGATTTTTTTGTCAAAGATATAGATTCTAAATCTCCAGCGAAATGCGCCTCCTGGAAGCCACCCAGGCCGGATAACAAGGATTGGCCCGTTGGCCTGGTAACGGATAGAGAGGTTTTTTGTGACAATAACCTGAAGGTAAAAGAAATAAAATACAGCCATGAAACCGATATAAAAGGATCTGGATGGATCGCTGCCTCTTATGAAGATGCACAGCTAAAATCAAATGCAAGCAAGCTCGAAAAATACATCGAGATCACCTTTCGTGCAGACGACCCCATAGATTCTGTTTACCTGGCATCCGACAGCCGCATGGAAAAAGCACCTGACTGGCTGCCAAACAAATCAAAAGTGTTCTCCGACCCTGCAATCACTTTTCCTGATGTAAACAATAGTAAACGCAGTATGTATCTTTATAAAATACCGATTGAATACATGCTTGATACTGACATGATGGTAAATGGAAATAAGGTTAAATTTAAAAAGTTGAACCTGCCTGGCAGTCTTTATCAAAGTCACTGGCCAAACAATACAATTCCAGATGATGTCTTGCCAAATATAGTTATTGTAAAACCTAAAACAAAACCAGGTGATTCAACTACAAATTATCAAGTATCATCTTTAATATTCGACAGCTGTGATTATACCACTGAGTCTAAGCATATTGCAGATGCAGAAAAATTCGCAAAAAAAGCATGTACAGATGAGGCCATTAAAAAAACACTGACAGGAAATACCCAACTGAATTTCAATCCAAAGTATTATAAATGCGGCGTCCCCTCATGCACGGAAATAGGCGATTGCCCTCAGGTAAGTACAAAAAATTCTACAATAATCTCAAAAAATGCCAGTTACACTCTTCACTCGCGAATCCGTTTTGATCAGAACATTAAAAACATTAAACCATCAAAGGCAACGTTCACCACAAAGAATCAAATCATAAATAACATTAAGGTCAGTGGATACCTTGACTTCAATTACACCCTCAGTGGTGCAAAAAACCAGCAGGTAATGAGCGAGGTAAAAATAAATGATTTCATACTGGAGCTTGACGATCTAAACACAAAAATCGGCACATTTACAGATCCAGTTGTTTCATCTATTGAAACAGGCAAGGCCAACTGTATCGATAAGAATCCTCCCTTTCAGCAGCCATGTACCAATTATGTTATTGCTCAAGAAACCTTAAAGACGGGTTTCGTTTTCAAAAAAGATAACAAACACTATTCAAGTTCTGCCAGTAACAATCTCCCCATTACTATTGTCATAGATCATCAGAACCGTTCATTCACCCTGCCGACCTTTCCACTGAGCGGCGAACTCCAGACCAATAAAGGACCACTTCAGTTCCAATTAGATCTGCACCTGACCGGATATTTTGAAAATTTTTCACCCCAGGCAAGGGGTTCTGAATCAGCAAGGCAGGCCAAATGCGGCAAAGTACGCCCGCCAGAGGAAGAAACAAAAGGACTTATAAGCAGCAATCTTGACCCTATCCACCTCAGCGCCTCTGCTTCCTAT
>CAMYOP010000219.1 GCA_947260045.1 uncultured Desulfobulbaceae bacterium | reverse complement strand
AGAAAATAGGAGTGTTTTATGTTCGTGATTCTTTGAAACAAGAGGGAGATGTGCACGCGCCTAAATGGATTGAATCACGCATTAAGGGCGGGGACAAAGTGGTTATTACTGGTGATGTTGTTTCTTCTGGCAGTCTTATAATCCGTGCCATTGAGTCGGTTATGCAGCTTGGTGGCGAGGTTTTCAAGGTGATTGTTATGATTGATACCGCCAAAGGCGGTGTTGAAAAGATAGAAGAGTTTCTCCAGACCAACATGCTTCAAACTGAGATTGTGGTTGTTTACACCTGGCAAGATATTATTGGTTCAAGCCAGGTGTCATATTCAATATAGGAAATTAGGCTTGAGACCAGGAGAGAGAGTTTCTGGGACAGGCAGATATACACTCTGAACATTTGAGACAATCGCGATTAGGTATCTGTTTCAGATCTTTGTATTGAACGATAGCAAGATCAAAAGGACAGGCTTTTTCACATAATTTGCATTCTTTGCAACTGTCTGCAGCCATTGCCAGTTGATCCTTCTGGCCTCCTATCATGTTCTGCATGGTGCCAATAGGGCAAAATGAACACCAGCTTCTCTGGTGAATTGCTGTGCCAAGGATTACAGCAATGCCGGTGGTAACAAGACACATCATCCAGAAAACACTACCCCAGTGATAAACATTTGTAGGGTCGGCAGCACCTCTAAAAAACATAAAACCCATCAGGAGAACCATGATCAGAATCCGAAAGGGCATACCTCTGAAAAAATCAGGGATATGTTTTCCAGGTGATACTTTCGCCAAGATTCTATCAAGAAAACTGCCTCGTGGGCACAGATTCCCGCATACATAACGTCCGCGAAAGAAACTGCCGATAATTCCTGCAATCATTACAAGGGGGACGCTCCAGCCCAGGCCAATGGTTATTACGACCATCCAGAGGAGTGACCACTGAATTATATGTCTTTTAAGATTTGTTTTTTGGCAATAGCCATAGCGACTCCATAGATACTTATTAGTTTAGAATTTAATTCAATTCTAAACTATATGGCTGTTAAGCAAATTCAGGCGGGAAATATTAGCGGCTAAAAATATATTGATATTGAAAAAATAGAGATAAGTATTCGATGTGAAATGATTTTTTTTGAGTACATCAAGAAGTGGAAAGCGAGATCTGATCTCACAGGATATCGTCCCAAACCTTGCCTGACATTTGCCAATTCTAACGCAATGCTAGTAACTACCTAGAAAAAAATACAAATAGTATTCAGCAGGTTGTTTGGAAATACAAGGCCCTTGATGTGTCTCTTTTAATGTTGCTCATTACCAGGCCCAGGAATGGGTAGAAACTTGAAAATTGTAACCACGATTCACGGCTTAAAGAGCATGAGAGAGCCTCTTGGGGTCTGCGTTGATTTTTTGGTTCGGCGATTTATGCCGTTTAAGTTTTTATTAATGAGAAGTTTAAAAAACGGTGCTTCCTTGTCCGCTTTTTTTCAGCTGCCTTTCTCTTGACTTTTCCCTCCAAACTCCTTCATGACATAAGAAGTATCCCAAGCTGTATCGATGCTCTCTTCTTTGTTGCGAAGTTCTGAGAGCATGAGCTGTTCCAGGTCTTCAATCCGTTGACGGGATATACTGATGAAGCTTTTTTTATCATGGCGCGCATGTCTCAAAACATGAGTCGCCGCTATATCGTGATGTTTAAAGGTTTTGGTGACACGTTGCGCCAGATACGACCTGAAACCCAGGGTGGTAAGGGTATCAATGCCTACCTTTAGAGACGTCTCGAATGTTTCCCGATATACATGATGCGCCCCCTCATCAAGGAGCTCGAAAACTTCAGTTCGTCCAGAAGAGCGGGTGAAAATAGTCAGGTGCGGGTAGTGTTTCCTTACCATGCGGACTATCTCAAGTGTTTTTCCATGGTCGTTAAATGCAAGTATCAATATCCGGGCCTTTTCTGCACCAGCCGCGTGGAGAAGGTCCTGGCGGGAGACATCACCGAAAAAAACCTTGAGGCCAAGCTTGCGCAGAAGTTCCACCCTGTCAGAATCATGTTCAAGAACTGTTATTCCCACATCATTTGCCCTTAGAAGGCGTCCCACGATACTTCCAAAATTCCCGAACCCGGCAATAATAACAGAGTTTTCTTCGTCAATGCCGTCTGCTTCTCTCTCTTCCTGTTCATGAGTACCGAAGCGAGGTTGTATCAGTTTTTCATTAATAATCAAGGCAAGAGGCGTAAGGGCCATTGAAATAGCAACCGCAGCAATAAGAGGACTTGCAACCGTATTGCTGACAACATGATTCTGTACAGCAAATGAAAAAAGAACAAAGGCAAATTCTCCACCCTGGGCAAGTGAGAATGCAAAGAAAATATTCTGGTCAAATTTCATTTTAAATATTTTCCCAACAATCAGAAGAATAATAAACTTAATGGTGATCAGGCAGACCACAAGCGTTCCAATGAGAGCTGGTTTTGCGGTGATCAGGCCGAAATCAATTGAGGCCCCCACGGAAATAAAGAACAACCCAAGAAGAAGTCCTTTGAAAGGCTCAATATCTCCCTCAAGTTCATGGCGGTATTCGCTGTTAGCCAGAACAACACCAGCAAGAAAAGTTCCCAGGGCTGGACTTAGGCCTACCTTGGTCATAAGCAATGATATGCCGATAACCAACAAGAGGGACGCGGCAGTAAAGAGCTCCCTTAATCTCGTTTTTGCGACATAACGAAAAAAAGGTCGTATCAGGAAAAGTCCGGCAATAATTATAAAGGTAATCACACCGACCACAATAAGAGCTTGCCCCCAACCAGAAAAACCTTCCACCCATGTTGTACTTCCTGCGTGGGATTCACCAGCTTCTTTTACTGCATCAACTCCTTTGACAGCAAGTATGGGCATGATGGCCAGCATGGGAATAACCGCTATATCCTGGAATAAAAGGACAGAAAAAGCACTCTGCCCGGCATCCGTTTTCATAAGTCCTTTCTCATTCAATGTCTGTAAGACAATTGCGGTGGATGAGAGTGCAAGGGTCATTCCGATTGCCAGCGCTGCCTGCAGAGATAGGTCAAAAAATACACCCAGAGATGTTATTGCGGCAATTGTCAAGACAACCTGCATGCCTCCCATGCCAAGGATTGGGCCGCGGAGTCGCCATAAAAGTGACGGACGAAGTTCAAGACCGATGAGAAAAAGCATCATGACAACGCCAAATTCGGCAAAGTGCATGACATCTTGTCCCTCTTTTCCGATTAATTGGAACCCAAAAGGGCCAATGACAAAACCAGCGATGAGATAGCCAAGAACAGAACCGAGTCCGAGACGCTTTGCCACAGGTACAGAAATGACTGCTGCGGAAAGATATACAAATGCCTGAAAAAAGAAGCCTTCGCCTTGCAATGGAATTACCTTTAAGTTGTGATTATACTTTCTAAGTCTGAATTAAGTCTTTGATGCGAGCGCGCCGCTTCAAGGTTCACCTTGCCGTCACGCAGAGCTATTAACATTGTTTTGTAATCATTTCCGTGATGAACTATCTCCTGTTGGGTAATATTCCGGGTGCCGTGGACAACAAAAGGAGGGAAATAATTCATACCACACACATGAGAGGACTGCCGTATTGGGGCAAGAAATTCAATCATGGTATTCCCATGACTGCCATCATGCTGGAAGAGTGATTCTCTGCCTCCAGTTGTGATGACGTTAAACAGTTTTTTTCCCTCCAGGGCCTTTCCTGTTTTACCGTATGCCCACATATGCTGAAGCACAAGATCCATCCATTCTCTTAGTATTGCCGGGACGCTGAACCAGAAGAGTGGATGGTGCAAGACTATAATATCATTTTCCAGCAACAAGTTTTGCTCGTGTTTTACATTTATGTGGAAATCCGGATACGCTTCATAAAGATCATGGAATGTTACTCCATCGAGATCTGTGACGTACTTAATGAGTTGCCTGTTCACCCTGGAATTTTGTAATGCCGGATGGGCAAACAGAATAAGTATATTGTATTCAAAATCTTTCATGATTTTTGTTCTGTTTAAATTTGAAGTGATTGGTTGTTGAACGGTCAAGGTCACTTGCACTGCCAAAAAACTTGACCACCGCTCGGCCGCAGACGTTTTCGGCATCAAGTGAACCACCTGGTTTTGCTGTTATTGTTAGTGGAATCATTTATTTGAATGAAAAAACATACCCTGCTTTAAATCTTAAGTTTGGTCAAAAATAAAGATAATCCGGTACTACTTTTCGTTGAACAGATGAACATCCCTTTGGGGGAATGGTA
Source organism: uncultured Desulfobulbaceae bacterium (assembly GCA_947260045.1). Lineage (GTDB taxonomy): Bacteria > Desulfobacterota > Desulfobulbia > Desulfobulbales > Desulfobulbaceae > CAMYOP01. The sequence continues at coordinate 663 of CAMYOP010000219.1, read as the reverse complement.
TAGTCAGTCCGGCGGCTTCAATCTGCTCTTTTATCTTTTTGTTTGCATCCCAATAGCCGTCCCAATAATTTTCAACGTTGGCCCACGCCCTTAACTGTAAATTCACCGAACTGTCTGCCATGGCCTGTACCATCATACCCTTGAATAACACCTTTGGAGGTCTTGATCTTGGCAGATTCATTATCTGTTATATTGCTCTTGATCGGCTTACCGGTCTTATTTGGTTTATAATCGTTGTTATCCAGCCAGTCACGAACTTTGGATAATTGGTGGTAATAAAAAATTGGTGAAATCTGCGAATATAATCCATTTTTTTCGGTCGATCTGGTCTCTTTTTACGAGTATTGCGACCTGTTAGCTTTTCCATAATAGTAAAAAATTTTCTGGACCGAAAGCAAACAAAAAAATAAACCTTAGAAAACAAAACAATAAAGGTCAACGGCAGACTTGACCGTATGCCGTATAACGGCTGTTATTCTAGCTGGTTAGAGTCCGGCAGGGGGAGTTGTCCGTACGCCTCCTTAGCACCGGGAAGCAGTGTCTGAGCAATCAGGGGTTGTAAGGTTCCCATGGGCAAAGATACAGGCCGTAACGAAAGTGAACCTATATGTAGCCTCGTCACGCATTGGAGATGCCGACTCTATGGTCATATGAGGAAGGCCG
>CAMYOP010000218.1 GCA_947260045.1 uncultured Desulfobulbaceae bacterium | reverse complement strand
CCACCCCTCCCCTGGCAGCTGGCCTTCTCCCAGGCACTTTTCGCCAATACCTTCTTTCCAGTAAACTAGCTCAAGAAAAAAGACTAACACGATCTGATCTGGACAAGGCAGAGGCAATATATATTGGAAACTCAGTGAGAGGACTTATCCAGGTTAGCATTGCAAGATAGTTCTTTTCCGCTAAAAACCGTTTCAAACGTATCGTAATATGTTAGAGTTCTGTTTTTTTATGAGACAATATGCCACAGCAGCCCTCAATGAACCTACTGATAACAAAAAGCAAACGAGACAATCACTGATTTGCACAAGGCTCAAAACAAGCGGAATATTTTACAAATGGCACTGGCAAACGAAACAGATCTGCTGACAATCCAAAATGATCTCAACAGATTTGAAGCAGAAAGATTTTCAAATGTGGCAACCTTGAGCAGTACTGCCATTCGCAGAAAACCGGAAAACCATAATGGCCACAGGCAGCCATTTGCCATGGATGCGGACCGCATTCTTCATTCACGGGCATTTACACGTTACATCGACAAAACTCAAGTTTTTTCACTCGTTGAAAATGACCACATAACCCACCGAGTGCTCCATGTCCAAATTGTTTCAAGAGTTGCCCGCACCATAGGCAGGTTCCTTGGTCTCAACGAAGACCTCATTGAAGCTATTTCCCTTGGACATGATATAGGCCATCCACCCTTTGGTCATGAAGGTGAAGTTATTTTGTCAAAATTGTGCGTGGAAAACGGTATTGATTCATTCCAGCACAACATTCAGTCCATTCAGTTTTTAGATCATTATGAAAAAAAAGGCGAAGGCTGGAACTTAAGCCTACAGGTACTTGACGGTATTCTCTGCCATGATGGGGAGGTCCATAACCAACACCTGTCACCAAGAAGAGATAAAACCTTTACAGATCTGGACGAAGAAATCAGCCAAAAATCAAAAAACAGGCTCATGCCCATTCGTCCAATGTCTCTTGAAGGCTGCGTTGTCAGACTTGCCGACACAATCTCTTATATAGGCAGGGACATTGAGGATGCAATTGAACTGGAACTGATCAATCGCAACGAACTGCCCACGCACTGTGTTCAGGTTCTAGGAGACAGCAACGGCACAATTGTTTATACACTGGTTTCCGATCTCATTGAATCGAGCAGGCACACTCGTGACCTTACGGCTCAAAAAGGATCAAAATATGATTTCATCGGGTTCAGCAAAGAAAAAGCTGAAGCCCTATTACAATTAAAAAAGTTTAACTATGAGCGGATTTATAAAAATCCGGCATTCAAACCCGATCACAAAAAAATCCATCATTGTTATGAAAAACTATTTGCCTATTATCTCAGTGATCTTCAAAAAATGAAGAATCACCAGGACAAAAAAGATTCCTTTTTAGGCACCATGTCAGACTCATACATTGATAAACAACCAGAAGCTGCACTTGTCAGAGATTATATCGCCGGCATGACTGATGATTATTTCTTGCGAAAAGCCAAAGAACTAGGGTGTGAGATACCACAAAGAAGATGCTTGCCAAACTGAAATTATTTGTACCAGGAGAAAATACCAAAATCATCATGATCGCTGCCTTTATCGGGTTGATGGCTGGTGTTGCGATAATTGTCTTTCGTACTGCTGTAGAGTATGTCCATGAAATTATTTTTGTGGGCGGGCATGAGCTGCTGAGAATCAACGAAGGCGGTTGGCGAAGATTATTACTACCACTCCTGCCCATAACAGGAGTGGTTTGCCTCATTCCACTGTCACTTGCCTTTAAAGGTGAAGTAAACGGTTACGGATTCACTAACTTTTTACGGAAAGTCAACCTGGAAAACGGTGTTTTAAGAGTCAGGACCATTTTCATAAAAATTATAGCGACCGCCCTCACAATAGGCTCTGGCAACTCTGCTGGCGTAGAGGGCCCCATTGCCCAGATTGGCGGAGCCTTAGGATCACAGGTCGGTCAGTCATTTAGAGTATCAGGCAACAGGATGAAAGTCTATATTGCTGCCGGCTGCGCTGGTGGTATTGCCGGAATATTTAATGCCCCCATCGCCGGTATTTTTTTTGCTGCAGAAATTATTTTACTGGGCACTTACGAAATCTCGTCTTTTGCCGCCCTGGTTATTGCTTCAGCTCTTTCCACGGTTGTTTCAAGGGCATATTATGGTGAAATCCCGGCGTTCCCTGTTCCAGACTATAATATGGTAAACCCTTTTGTCGAGATGCCCCTTTATACAATCATGGCGATAATTATGGGACTGCTTGCAGTACTTCATATCCGTTTTTTCTACTTTGTCAGGGATAAATTCAGGGCGCTTCCTGTCAATGAACAGGTTAAACCCATTATCGGTGCATTCATAATAGGCTGTATAGGTATATTTTTTCCTCAAATCATGGGAGATGGCTACCATGTCATCGAAGAAACCCTGGCCGGTCACGGCGTACTCTGGGTTCTCGTTGTCCTTGTTTTTCTCAAATCAATCGCCACGGCCATCACCCTTGGCTCTGGTGGATCTGGAGGAGTTTTTGCACCTTCACTGTTTATAGGAGCTGTCATTGGCGGTGCTTTTGGCGGCGTTATGCATTATCTCCTTCCAGAGTATACGGCTACACCTGGCGCATATGCGACCGTAGGTATAGGAGCCTTTCTGGCCGCATCCACCCATGCTCCAATGACTGCGATTTTCCTTCTGTTTGAAATGACTGGCAACTATCTTATTATTATACCAATAATGCTTACTTCCATCCTCGGCACCATGGTGGCAAAAAAATTCCATACCGACTCCATAGACACTGTTGATTTTACCAGGGCAGGAATAAACATCCATGAAGGTCGTGAAGTTGCCATTATGAAGTCTATCAAAGTTGGTAAAGCAATTACAGAAGATGTAAATTTTATCAGTGAAAATGCTAATATTAACAACTTGCTTGAACTGTTTCGCTTTTCCTCCGATTCCTTTTATTTCCCAGTTGTAAATCATAAGGGTTTAATGGTTGGTGTTGTATCCATGCAGGATGTAAAAAACATATTACATGACGAAGAGCAAAGAGTCTGCTACCTAGTTGGTGCCATTTGCAGCAGAGAGGTTATCATGCTGACTCCTGACCATAACCTGTATGATGCCATGCAACTTTTTGATGTTAAAGGAATTGAAGAAATTCCAGTGGTTGAGGATCTTGATGTCCCTTGGGTCTTAGGTATGTTAAAACGAAGGGATGTTTTGGCGGCTTACAACCATGAAGTTCTTAAACGGGGAATCAGTGAAAAAGCAGATTCCATACGCATGCTCTGCTCCACCAGCTAAAAAAAAATTATAACTACGAAAAAAATAAAAGCATGGATCTCAGTCAAGATAAACTCAAAGTCACCCTGTTCTCATTTGGTTTTAAACATGGTCATCCTGAGGCAGAGATGATCTGGGATGTTCGTTTTCTGCCCAATCCTTACTGGGTGGACGAACTGAAAGAGTATACAGGTAAAGAAAAAAATGTGAGTGATTATGTCTTGCAAAACAGTTCGGGACAAAAATTTCTGGAACTCCTCCGCCCCCTTCTTGAGTTTCTTCTCAAACAGCACAAAGAAGCCAAAAAACAGCAAGTTCGCCTTGGAATAGGCTGCACCGGAGGAAAGCACCGTTCGGTGGCCGTTGTTGAAAATATACATGATTTTTTGTCTAAAAATATGAACATCGAACTCACAACTTTTCATAGAGATATTGAAAAAGAGTAATAAAATATTATTTAATAGATATAGGGACATCTTGAATAATTCAAATTTTCGATTGTAATCAAGTGAAATTTTATTTTTCAAGGTACCCGTGAGATATTTTCTTTCCCGCTACTTCTAGATATTTCTATCACTGCTTCTTCTGAAGCAAAGGAGTTTCCACATGAAAGAGTTATTGAAAAACATTCTCTACACAAGCGCAGGAGCAGCCTTTCTGACCAAAGAAAAAATCGAAGAGCTTAAAAATGATCTGATCAATAAAGGCAAATTATCGCAAGATGAAGGAAAACAGTTTGTTGATGATGTCATCTTAAAATCTGAAGCTGCACGTGACCAGCTGGAATTAAAAATAAACCAATTGGTTGAAAGCCAAGTTAGAAAATTAAACCTTGTAACCCAGGATGACATTGCTGAATTGCGCCGCATGGTTGAAGAGCTCCAGGTTGCCCTCAATATCCAGCCTGAAAAGACAGAAGAATAAGAGCCCCTGGCCTGCCTGTGACTCTTTTTAGTATTCGTAAACTCACTGCAATAAGCCGTACCTACAGCCACCTGCAAAGATACCATAGAGTTCTGCGCATCCTCTTTAAGTATGGGTTTGACGATCTGATCGACCTTCTCCATATTGATCAGTACCTTGAAACCGGGCTCCAGATGATTAATCGTAAGCCCAGGCCACAAATCGAAAAACATTCACGCCCAGTAAGGCTACGTATGGGGCTTGAGGAGTTGGGCCCCACCTTTATCAAGCTGGGCCAGCTTCTCTCCACCCGACCAGACTTTATACCTCCCGATTACCTGTACGAATTGACCAAGTTGCAAGATGACGTTGCGCCTTTTTCATACGAAGAGGTCTGCATTGTTTTCCAGGAGGAAACAGAAAAACTGCCCCGTGAAATCTTCAAAGAATTTGAGAAAGAACCTTTTGCCGCCGCCTCCATTGCCCAAGCTCACAAAGCCCTGCTCCATGATGGCACAGCAGTTGTGGTTAAAGTACAACGGCCAAATATTGAAAAAATTATTGCAGCTGACCTGGAGATTCTGGCCCACCTGGCAGAGCTCATGGAAAAATATATTGAGGAAGTCCAGGGACATCGCCCCGTAGCAATTGTCGAAGAATTTGCTCGCAGCCTTTCCAGGGAAATCGACTTTTCCATGGAGCTCTCCAATATCTCACGCTTTCAGCGTCAATTTGAGAACTCCAACTTCATTCACGTCCCTGCCGTGTTTGCAGCACTGAGCTCAGAACGCATCCTAACCATGGA
>CAMYOP010000217.1 GCA_947260045.1 uncultured Desulfobulbaceae bacterium | reverse complement strand
CATTATTCTCCATTTGTTAACCTTAGCTTTGATTTTCATATTTTTCCTTCTTTCCAATTGGAGATACCTTTTTGTAAGTGCTATACTTTTTTCATGGTGACAAATTACCAAAAATGCTGGGGATAGCACTTTTTTCAAGCACCTTTGCAAATGATCTTCTTTTATTAAAAACAAAAATTTACGCCATAACCTCTCTAGAGCAAGAGACTTTTTTGGTATGAATATTAAAAACTATGCGAAATGTTCAACACAAGAAAGGCTGAATCATGAGTGGCCAAAACAAGGAAATAAGAATTCTCTGTGTCGATGATGAGCCAGGGGTTCTCATGATGTATAAAGCCATCTTTGGCGAACAGAATGCACTCATGGGAAATGATGTGCGTGATCGGCTCCTTGCTCCTTGCCAAAGATGACAAATATCTTGTGGCCAGCGGTGCTGCAGGACCTGTTTCTCACAAGGTTTTCGCCCTGAAAAACGATATAGCACAAGATCGTCTTTCCAATAAAGTATTAGCCTCAAAGTAGCCCACTCTCATTCAAAACATCAGTACCAACGAGCATTCTCTTTTTAACAGTGAACAATTATGCCCCTCTGTCACTCCGTCATCATTGTTCCTGTTTTGCCACAGGGCAAAGCCATCGGTGTCGTAAATTTTGGAGCAGCAAAAAAAAAACCTTTTACTCAGGCCGAATGCAATCTGGTCAGCACTCTCGCCAATCAAGTAGGCATGCTCATTGAGAACGCCCGTTTATTTACCGAAATTAACAAGTCATACAACCAGTCTTACCTCTTAACTGTCAATGCCCTTACAAAGGCCATTGATACTAAAGACCATTATACCTTTTGACACTCAAGCCGCGTCGGCCAATACACCAAGATTCTTGCAGAACAGATGGGCGCAGACAAAACAATGATTGAGAATCTCGAATGGGCTTGCAACCTCCAAAATATTGGCAAAATTGCAATTTCCGAGGCTGTTCTCAATAAACCTGGTCGCTTAACCGATGAAGAATACCAATGCATCCAGGCACACCCCTCAAAAGGTTCTTTATAACTGACATTTCTTTTCTCGAAGAAATTCAACCAATCATCCTCCATCACCACGAACGCTTTGATGGAAAAGGCTATCCAATGAAAATAGGAAGAGACGAGATTCCGCTCTGTGCAAGAATTATTGCAGTGGTAGACACCTTTGATGCCATGACAAGCGATCGTCCATATCGAAATAAACTGTCCAGGCAGATTGCCTTTGATGAAATTACCCGCAACGCAGGAAGCCAGTTTGACCCTGATATTGTTGCAGAATTTATTGAATGCTTCAATAAGGGACAATTTTAAACCAGCACCATTAATAAAAAATCTTCACACAGGATACATACAACTGATTCGTGTCACCCTTTTTTAGCTATAGAAAAAATCTGACCTGCTATTTCCAGCATCATGGCAATTGATTCAGAGCTATCTTGAGAGCCCCTGATTTCTTAAAAAAGAGAAGATAGAATGGCTCCATAGCAAGTTACATGCATGCACTCTTAATCAACTGATATTAAAAACCATTTATCTTATTATTTATCCAAACTTAAAGATATTACCATTTTTTCAGGAAGTAATATTAACTGGTTTACCTTCAAGAATCACCCTGTTTCGCCCGCTTTCTTTAGCCTTGTAGAGTGACTGATCAGCTATTTCCAGCATCATGGCAATTGATTCAGAGGTGTTATGGCGTCCTCTGGTCTCTTCTGGCGCATAACATCCAGCAACACCGATGCTGATCGTTATCTGTCGAGGTGATTTCACCTCATCCTCAACTTGCAAACGAACTTTTTCCGCGACAATGTGGGCATGTTCGTAAGGTGTATTCGGCAGGAGAACGAGAAACTCCTCCCCGCCATACCGTCCCACAATGTCTGCTTGCCTGACAGCCCTTGAAATTGCCTGAGACACAGCGATCAGGGCATTGTCACCTTCTTGATGGCCATATTCATCATTTACACTTTTGAAATGATCAACATCAATCAGAAGACAGCAATATACGCCAGGATTACGTGACAATGCTTCTACCTCTTTTTCCATCCATTCAAAGAGAAAACGGCGGGTGAAAAGAGAGGTTAAATCATCGGTAATGGCAATCCGTTGCAACTCCTCCTGGCTGGATCGAATTTCAAGTACATAATCTGCCAACTGGTCCTTTTGATCCTTCAGAGTAACATTAGCCTCCTCAAGTTCTGCCGTGCGTTCAGTCACCCGCTGCTCAAGTCCAATGTTGGCAAGCTGGAGAGCATTTTTTGTATTTGTCAGTCTGATAAAAGTATGACCGATGATAGCCACAAGCGCAATTATGGCCAGATTCAATACAAGACGATAAACATTTGCCTGGGTGAGAGAACTAACATATTCATTATTGTAAATATAATATATTTCTTCCAGGTATTTTCTGGTTGGCAACTCCAGAAGAATCCTGTCTTGCTTGTCCAGGCTAGATTTATAGCGCAGGATTGTTTCCGCGTGGTTAATAATCCTTTCAAGGTCTTTTGGCTCAACAAACTCCTTGAAAGATTCCACATTTTCTCTCAGCCTGGTTATTTTGTCAGTTATATCCTGCTGGAGTTTGTCATGGGAGTACAGGTTATGCAAAAGAACATCCCGCACCAGATTCTGTAACAAGAGACTGAGGGTTTTTTCCTTATCACTGACCTTTGCCGCCAACTCATTTGCAGCTATAGGGAAAAAACTCAGCGAATTGCGCAGGATTGAATTTTCTGATTTAAACCGTTCTGTTACAGCTTCCTTTTCAGCAAACAAAGCCATGTAGTTTCCATGTAAGGTACGTATTTTTTCCCGATCAGCGACACTGACATAGGCTGGTATCTCACTTAGTTTTTTATTGGTGGCCCGAAGCTGAGCCAGGTTATCTACCAGAGGATCATAATTAATCATGTAAACATGGCGAGCCTTGAGAATATTTTCATTGAGAGAGACATCCAGCTGCTGCAATTTACGCAAAACATTGATGTACCTGTCATGCTCATTGATATCAACTGTATTGGACTGTTGAAAAAAATAGCCAAGGCAAGTAAGCGCGAGAACCCCGACTATAACACTGCGGACAAACGAAAAGAGCATAACATCCTCTCTAGCTACAATAGAGCTTCTATCTGTTGTTCATTTTCTGATATGTTGAGAGCTGACGATTTCATTCAGCTAAAGGTTTTCCCTGATATTCTCCTGTCAGGGTTTGTAGAAAAAGGATAATTTTTATTGTTTCGTCCTTTGTCAGTGATCGGCCCAGCTGGCTGTTCCACATAATAGCGAGAACATCCTCCAGGGTTTTGGCTGAGCCATCATGGAGATACGGAAAGGTGATGGCAATATTTCTAAGAGTCGGGACTTTGAATTGATGCCTGTTATAGTCCTCTTTAGTGACATTATAGCGACCAAGATCAGCATCTGTGAGAGGACGATGCTGAAAAAAATCCTCCATAACTCCAATGGTCTGATACATGTTTCCGCCCATGTTTACGCCCTGATGACAACTGACACAACCATATTCCTTGAAAATTCTATAGCCTTCCTGCTCTTCTTTACTCAAAGCCGTAGTGTCACCACGCAGAAATTTATCAAAGCGTGAGTTCGGAGTAAAAAGGGATAGTTCAAAAACAGCTATAGCATCTACAATGGTATCTGGATTCATTCCCTCTGCGTAAATACCTGAGAAAGCCTCTATATATTGTGTATCTTTGCTGAGCTTGCTGAGTACTTCCTCCCAGTTGCTTCCCATTTCAATGGGATTGTGCACAGGTCCAGGAGCTTGTTCAACAAGGTCACCAGCCCGCCCATCCCAAAATTGGACAAAATGAAACCCAGAGTTAAAAGTGGTTGGAGAGTTGATGCCACCCAATGCGTTTTCAACTCCAGTTGAATACCTGGCTTGATCGGTTCCGCCTTTTTGCAGATCATGGCAGCTGGCACAGGAGATGGAGTTATCATGGGAGAGACGTTTATCGTGGTAAAGCCTGTAACCAAGGGCGACCTTTCTTTCATCAAGTTTTATCTGCAGAGGAATTGGGGTAATAGGGCCATTTTTGGTCACAGATTGTTGCATGACAGGAGTGGTATGTTTTTCTCCAATGCTCTGCATCTGAAAATCTCTTAAAGCGAGATAAACACCGCCAGCAATAAAGAGAATTATGATGAGGTATTGAAAGACTGTTACATTTTTGACTGAACTATCCATGTCTGCTGCCTCTATACGGGTGTAATCAGTCCATAGCTTTTGGACTTTACTGCTCTACTGCCTCTGCTTTTTCAACGCGAATGCGCTATATTTCCTGTCTTCAGTCAGGAGATGATCATGAAGCCAATTCTTCAGGGTCTTCATAATTTCGCTGTTAAAAATAAGTTTGCCTGAACTGAATTTAACTTCATATTCACGCAGCTTGCTGATAAATTGATCATGAATTTTCTTATGCTTGTCTAAATCAGGATAACCAATCTCCTTCATATATTGCTCTTCCGCAATGAAGTGAAACACGGCATACTCCCTCATGGATTCAAGAGCCTTTTTTTTGAAATCGTGCAACTGGTCACTTTCAACATGCAAGAGCGCATCATGGAATTCATTTACGCTTTCTATAAATTTTTTATGCTGCTCATCCAGTTCTTTGACCTGAACGCTAAGCGAATCATCCCATTTTATGATCGGCATTGTAAATTCTCCAAAATCATCAGATGGTAAAACTTTGAATGAAATGTATGTTTTTATTTGTTCTACCCTGGTTTTCTTTCCATTTGATTCTAGCAAAATTACAAGCTGATATTAAATTTTTAGTTGGTGAAAAAAGCTATTTGAAGTGAATCAAAACCCTTTCAAATGGTAATACGCTGTAAAAACAGACGACTACTCCACAAGCTGCACACAACTTTTTATCATGTCTGAAATTAGTTGCAGCCCAAGTGATCCTGGCGGCCCACACATACTAACTCCTTTCTTTACCGTAATAAGTTACAATT